>JAIRQB010000176.1 GCA_031256695.1 Elusimicrobiota bacterium
AGGAATTACATAAAAATATAAGTCCTTTATATATTCCTCTTACTCTTAGTTTCTTTAAATTTCTATCATTTTCTTTTCGTGCGCGGCGCTTTCATTCGCAGAAGATGCAGGAACTTTTAAAACAATACTGCTAAAAGATGCTGAAAAAGGCAATTTAAAATCTCAAATTACCGTTGCAGAAATCTATTATTACGGCGGAGGATACGGCGGAATAAAAACGGGAAGCGCTGTTGAGCAAAATTATACAGAAGCGTTTAAATGGCATTCAAGAGCGGCAGCGCAAGGCGATATTTCCGCAAAATATAAAATTGCTTTGATGCTCTATGAAGGAAACGGCGTAAAACAGGACAAAAAGAAAGCGGTTAAAATTATCAAAGAAATGCAAAATGCCGGCGACGAAGAAGCAATTGCTTTTTTAAACAAAATGCTTGAAGAAGATTTGAAAAATTTTTCCAATTTAGACGCGGCGGAATAAAAATAGAGAATGCAAAAAAATATATTTTTAAGTTTAGGCTCTAATATGGGAGACAGAGCGCGGAATTTATCCGAGGCTCTGTCTTTTTTACAAAGCAATGGAGTCTTTATTGAGCGCCTATCGTCTATATATGAGACTGCGCCTGTCGGTCCGCGGCAGAGAAAATTTTACAATCTATGCTTAAAAGCGCGCTCTGAATTTTTTGCCGAAGAACTTTTAATTTTGCTTAAAGACATTGAAAACGCTATGGGCAGAAAAAAAACGAAACGCTGGGGAGAGAGGATTATAGATATTGACATTCTGTTTTTTGGAAAAAATGATTTTGAAAGCGCAAAGTTAACAATCCCGCATAAAGAAATTAAAAACCGCCTTTTTGTTTTAGCGCCTCTAAATGAAATAGCGCCTGACTTTAAATGCGCAACTTTGGGCGGAAGCGTAAAAAATTTTTTAAAGCGCGCTCCGATTGATGTAAAAAAGCAGAAAATTAAAAAATTAGAATTTCAGACTGCGCCGTTTAAAATTTAAAAAAGGAGAAACAATGATTGACGTTTCAACAAAACTATTCGCCATTTTAGGACATCCCGTAAAGCACACGCTGTCGCCTCAAATACACAATGCTTGGTTTAAGCGGGAGAAATTAAATTGCGCCTATTGCGCTTTTGACGTCTTGCCTGAAAATTTAGGTCAAACTTTAGAAATATTGGTAAAAATCGGCTTTTGCGGTTTTAATATAACAGCGCCTCATAAAATAGAGATAATGAATTTCGTTGAGCGTTTTGATAAAACTGCAAAGTCTGTCGGAAATGTAAATACCATCGCCGTAAAAAACAATAAAATCTGCGGATACAATACTGATTTTTTAGGATTGGAAAAGGATTTTGCCGCTCAAAAAATAGAGATTAAAAATAAAAAAGTTTTTATTTACGGCGCAGGCGGAGCGGCTAAAACAGTTCTTTGTTTGATGAAAAAAAACAAAGCGGATGCCGTCTATATTTCAAACAGAACAAAGGAAAAAGCCGTCTCTTTGGCTGAAAAGTTTAAATGCAAAACTTTGGATTTAAAAGACATTCCCGCTTTTATAAAAGACGCAGACATTATAGTCAATGCGTCCTCTTGCGGATTTATTACAAAAGATATTTTGCCTTTTAAAAATCCGCAAAATTTAAAGAAAGGCGCTGTGATTTGCGACTTGATTTATAATAAAGAGACTCCGATGATTAAACTTGCAAAAGAGACAAAAACTAAATTTTTTTCAGGAGAAGGAATGTTGATATATCAAGCGCAGTCGGCTTTTGAAATTTGGACGGGAAAAAGCCCCGATATACGCGGCGCTTTTAGAATTTTAAAAAAACTATTGAAATAAAAAATGGAGAGAAAGGATTATGATTACAACAATTATTAGGTATTTGCTTGCTGTTGCAGTTATTTTAGCGGCATATTTTGGCTGGGCTTCTTTAACTATATCTTTGATGTTTGGATTGTTTTTTGCATTATTAGAATATATGTTAAGGAAATCGTCTTATAGAGATATTTTATGCGTTTTTCTTGCCGCCGAATTCGGCTTTTTTTTAGGACTTTGCATAAGCGTCGTTATAGACTCTAAAGAGGCGGGCGCTTCTTTTTTCAATATTCCCGCGGAAACAATTATTCTTATTCAAGTTTTTTTAATTTTACTTATTGCGGCTGTTTTGATAAGCAAATGCTTTGTCGCAAAGCCTGCGCCTGCGGCTATAAACGCTTCAAAATCAATAATTTCTGAAACGCTGACGGCAGATATAAGCGCTTTTGAGGACGGAAGAATATTCGGACTTCTAAATTCCAATTTCATAAATTCAAAAATAATAGCGGCAGATTTTATAGTTTCAGAATTAAAAAACAGGGCGCAATTAAACGATAATGCGAAAAAATACAAGGCAAAAAGGGCGCTGGATATAATAAACAAATTAGAGGCTAATGGAACGCTCATAATAAAGGACTGCTCAAAAGACAAAGAGTTTGCGGGAGCAAAAGACCTCTATTCAAAGATGTCGGATTTTGCCTTAAAATTTAATTTGAAAATTCTAACGGCTGATTTCAGTTTTGCTAAAAGCGCAATGCTGCAAAAAGTTAAAGTTTTAAATCTGCTTGAACTAGCCGACTTTTTAGCGCCGATTTATGCGCCGGGCGACGCCGTCAATGTGTTTTTGTCAAAAGAAGGCGAGCAAAGCAATCAGGCGCTGGGCTTTTTATCAGACGGCTCTATGATTGTAGCCGAGGAAGGCAAACGTTTTATAGGCAAGAGGGTGAAATTGATAATTACATCAGTAATACAAAGTTCTACAAACCGCATATTTTTTGCAAAGACTTTGTTTAACGATAATGCAGAGCGGAAAAATAATTATAAAAGGAACGGCGAAAAACAATGAAGGCGGCTGTAATTATAGCGGCGGCAGGCAAAGGAAAGCGATTCGGCTCTGCAAAGCCGAAGCAATTTTTAAAACTTAAAAATAAAGAAGTTTTTTTATGGAGCATTGAAGCGTTTGCTTCAATGAAAGTTTTTGAAGAAATAATAGCGGCAGTGCCGGATTTTATGCTGCTTGAATTATCAAAGAAATATAAAAACATTCCAAAATTAAAATTTGCCGCAGGCGGAAAAGAAAGATTTGACTCCATAAAAAAAGCCGCCCGTCTTATAGGGCAAGACATTGATTTTATAGCAGTTCACGACGGCGCAAGACCGCTGATTGACAAGCGGGACATTTTGAAAGTTCTAAAAACAGCCGTTAAAACAGGCGCCGCAATAGCCGTTGAAAAAACAAAAGACACTATAAAAGAAATAAAAAATGGCATTGTCGTAAAAACGCTGGATAGAAATAAACTTGTCAATGTTCAAACGCCACAGATTTTTAGAAAGGATTTGTTTTTTAAAGCATATAGCGGGAAAATTCCTAAAAATACAACAGATGATTCTTTTCTTTTTGAAAGATTAAATATAAAAGTATCCGCAACAGAGACAGAATTCCCCAATTTTAAAATCACTTCCAAACAAGACTTTAAACTTGCCGATGTCTTAATTGACTGATAAAAATCAAAAATCTGCAAAACAAAAACTTGAAGTTTCAGCAAATCAAAATAAATCAAAAGGAGCGCAAATGTTTATAGGCATAGGTTATGATGCTCACAGATTTAAAAAAGGGCGGAAACTGTTTTTAGGCGGAGTTGAAATAGAAAGCGCCGCCGGGCTTGACGGACATAGCGATGCCGACGTTTTAATTCACGCCTTAATGGACGCTTTATTGGGCGCGGCGGGTTTAGACGATATAGGGCATTTTTTCCCAAATACCGATGAAAAATACAAAGGCATTTCAAGCCTTGAACTTTTAAAGATAGTCTGCCGTAAATTGCAAAAGAAAAAATTTGCCGTCCATAATGCCGACATAACTGTGATAGCGCAAACTCCTAAAATAGCGCCTTATATTGAAGAGATGAAAGACAAAATTTCAAAAATCCTCAAGATAAAAAAAGAGAGGCTGTCAATAAAAGCCACTACAAATGAAAAGATGGGTTTTATCGGCAGAAATGAGGGGATAGCGGCGCTGTCAGCGGCGTCAATTAAAAAGGCAAATAATTTGCCGCCTCAATTAAAAAACAGAGTAAAAAAATGAATAGATTTGAACTTGTATCCAAATTTAAACCTTCGGGCGACCAGCCTCAAGCGATAGATAAATTGTGTGAAAATTATTTGAAGGGCGTAGATTCTCAAGTTTTGCTGGGCGTGACGGGTTCAGGCAAAACTTTTGTAATGGCAAATGTTATAGAAAAACTGCAACTGCCTACGATAATAATATCGCCCAATAAAATTTTAGCCGCTCAGACATATGCTGAATTTAAATCTTTTTTTCCGCATAATGCCGTTGAGTATTTCATCTCATATTACGATTATTATCAGCCTGAAGCATATGTGCCTTCAAGCGACACTTATATAGAAAAAGACTCCTCAATAAATGACCAAATAGACAAATTGAGATTAAAAGCCACGACTTCTTTATTGGAGAGAAAAGACGTAATTGTAGTCGCTTCTGTCTCTTGCATTTACAATATAGGTTCTCCTAAAAATTATAAAAGTCTATGCGTGAAAGTAGAAGCAGGCGAGGAAAAATCTATGCGTTCATTGTGCATTGATTTTGTAAAAAGCCAATACGAGAGAAATGAAATTGAATTTATCAGAGGGAAATTTAGAGTAAAGGGCGGCGCAATAGAAATTTTCCCCGCTTATTTAGAGACGGCTCTGCGCATAGAATTCTTTGGAGATGCGGTAGAGAGCATTAAGGAATTCAATCCAATAACGGGAGAAATTCTTTCAAAAAAAGACAAGGTCTATATTTATCCCGCTAGGATTTTTGCCACCGACCAAGATGCAATTTTAGCGGCTTCCAAAACAATAAAAGAGGAATTAGCGGATAGATTGTCTGTTTTAAAATCTCAAAATAAACTCCTTGAAGCGCAGAGATTGGAACAGCGGACGCGCTATGATTTGGAAATGCTTCTTGAGACGGGAATGTGCGCGGGTATAGAAAACTATTCAAGACATCTTGCGCAAAATCCGCCGGGGACGAGACCTTCAACTTTGATAGATTATTTTCATCAAGATGCGGGCGATTTCCTTTTAATTGCAGATGAATCTCATATATCCTTGCCGCAAATACGCGGAATGTATGAGGGCGACAGGAGCAGAAAACAAACTCTTGTAGATTTCGGTTTTAGATTGCCGTCGGCATTAGACAATAGACCGCTCAAATTTTTTGAATTTGAAAGTTTAGTCAAGAAATTTATGATGGTATCTGCTACGCCGGGCAAATATGAAATGGAAAGAAGCGCAAATGCCGTCATAGACTTAATAATAAGACCGACGGGTCTTATAGACCCGGAAGTAATTATACGCCCTATAAACGGGCAAGCCGGCGACCTTATGTCTGAGATTGAAAAAACTGCGGCAAGAAAGCAAAGGACTTTGATTACAACTCTTACAAAAAGAACTGCAGAAGACTTGGCGGCTTTTTTAAAAGAGAAAGGTTTTAAAGTTGAATACTTGCATTCAGATATTGACGCTTTGACGAGAATAGAAATTTTGAAAAATTTAAGGCTCGGCGAATTTGACGTTTTGGTGGGTATAAATTTATTGCGCGAAGGGCTTGATTTGCCTGAAGTTTCTCTCGTGGCTGTTTTAGACGCGGACAAAGAAGGTTTTTTGCGTTCAGAGCCTACTTTAATACAAATTTGCGGCAGAGCCGCTAGAAATATAGACGGGCGGGTAGTTTTTTATGCAGACACTATGACAAATTCTATGCAAAATGCCTTGCGGGAGATGAGCCGCCGCAGAGAAAAGCAAATAAAATACAACCTTGAAAACAATATAAAACCGCGTTCAATTATAAAGGCTGTGGCAGAACTTGATGAATTTCAAAATCTATCGCGCAAAGAAAACACAGCCCGAATGCTTTCAGAAGAAGAATCTCTGTATAAAATTTCTCCTAAAAATATAAATTCCATAATCAAAGATATAGAAAATAAAATGAAACAAGCCGCAGACAATTTAGATTTTGAAACTGCCGCAATTTTGAGAGACAAAATGCTTGATTTAAAATCTATGAAGTTAAAAGATGCGCCGAATGTCAAAGTTGGAAAGAAGCGGTAGCGCCTCTCTATTTATTTAATTTGCATCTGTTTGCCGCAAAATTTTGCATCAAAAATCTTTATATTTCTTATAAAATTTTCGGCGGAAAACTTTTGTTTTGAGATTTCTGATAAAAACAATATAATCCCCCTCGTAAAAATAGTTTTTTTGATTTTTCTGCCGCAGCAAAACAAACGGAAGGATGGCCGAGCGGTTGATGGCGCCAGTCTTGAAAACTGGTATAGAGGAAACTCTATCGGGGGTTCAAATCCCTCTCCTTCCGCCATATATTTTTGAAATAGCGGCGGGAAAAATTTTTTTCTTAATAGTTTCTTAAAAGAAAAGCCAAAGAGTTTTTAACTCTTTGGCTTTTTTCTGTTTATAAGATACGGATTTTCTAACTATTTACTTTCAATTCTTAATTACTCACTGCCTTTATTTGTTTCCCCTTTTCCTTTTAAAAATTCTGCAAAAATTTCAAAAAACTCCTCGTAAGTCCGTCGGCGGCAATACTATATAGTATTGCCGTTGTATTTGACAATACAACGGCTGTATAACAACAAACTTACTTACTTTCTTTTAAAAAAAAATCTTTTTGCAGG
>JAIRQB010000186.1 GCA_031256695.1 Elusimicrobiota bacterium
TATCTCAACTCCTTTTGAGATAAATAGTATCAATAAAATCATTTATAGACGAGAAAATTGCCTTTTTTGTTCATTTTCAACTGCACTTTTTGAGTATTATCCCCATTGCGTGCGCAAACACATAGCGCTGCGCAAACACATAGCGCTGCGCAAACACATAGCGCTGCGCAAACACATAGCGCGCTACAATCCATTTTTTGTTATAAGACTTTCACCTTTTTGCCTTTTGCTTTTGAGAAAAGATTAGGATATTGCCGTTTGTTGCCACTTTTAACTTTATTTAGACTATCGTTTTTTAGCGCTTTTCTTTAAAGCCTTATAAATAGTCATATCGCCGTCTCTCCATAAAAATTCATATTCATAGTTTTTATTGATAATTGACGCGGCATTTGAAAAAGTCCCGGGCTGCGCCGTTTTCAAAATGAAAATCATTGCCTATCCCTTTTGCCGAATTTGCCGTAAAAAATACATCGGCATTTTGCGCCTATATTCTTTTAAAATAAAAAAAAGCGGTTTAGAAAAAGCCGCTTTTAAAACTGATTTTGATAAAAATTTGATTGGGTTTAAAATGAATTGAATTCTGATTTGAAAAAGATTTTTGCAGATAAAGACAGAAATGGATTTTTGTAAAAACACAGCCTTTATTCTTTGAAAGACTTCAAAACAAAATTTTTTCTTTGCTAAACAAATGATATTCACAGCAAAACACCCGCCTTTTGTAAAAAGAACAAAACAGACAATCCGCATAAAAAACCCGCCTGCGCTTTATATATAAAAAACTATATCCAACAATCTACAAAGAACTTTCAAAATTTGCGGGAAAATTACTACTTTTTTTATTGTTTTATAAAAAAATACTCCCCTCTGTTCATCTGATAATGCCCATTATGTTAAGTAGAATGCTGTTTTTAGGGGAAACAAAAAAGCAGATTTGCTGTGAGGTTTATTGTAAAAAGGTTTGATATTTAAAGAAAATTTTAATCCGCATAATACTTTACTTTAAGTTTGAAAAAAGCAAAAGAGTTTTGTTCGTTTTTTTTATAAAAAAAGGCTTTTTCTTTGCTGAAATTTTTTGATTTTAAACAGAAATTTTGATTTTAAATGCAGTATTGAATTATGTTTTGAATTGTTTTTTATTTTGTGAAGGCAGTATTTCTATTTGTTTTTCATTTTTCTTGAAATAAAAAAACTCTGCAGCAAGAGTTAATGCCGCAGAGTTTTTTATTTTATTTAGCCGCTTTGGATTTGCTTTTACAATTTAAGATTTTATTTTGCCGGGTTTTTGGAAGGAATTTTTAGATTTCTCTAATGCCGAGCGAAGTCAAATAATTGCAGGTTTCATTGTAGAATTCAGGCAAGCGCGTTATATCTTTTGGATTTCCGCTCGGGATATAAATGCACATTCCAAGCCGCGCTCTTGTCAGCAAAACGCGGTAAGCGTTTTTCAGATATTTTTGATTGGCAAGACTGTTGATATGCTCCCATCTGTCTCCGCGAAAATCCCAATGCTGCCAGACGCCGTTTTTAATGCGAAAATCGCCTTCCCAAGCGAGCAGCGCCCAATCAAGTTCTAGACCTTGCGATTGAAATTCAGTAGCGGCATCTTCAAGATAAAAAGAAGACCTCGGGTCATCTTTTCCATCAAGGAAATAATGCGCCGGGTCTATTTCAACGCGAATATCTATGGCATCGGGCTTCAAACGCAACGCTTTTGAGGATGCCAAAAGCCCATATCTTTGAGAGCCTCTTGCATTTTGTGTTATCCAATTTTTTGCTCTATTTATATCCCTTGATATAGCAATCGGATATTTTTCAGATAGATTTTGAAATAAATCCTTTGCTTGCTGAATTTCTAAATCCAGCAATTTTTTCACAAAGTCAGATAGTTTTTCGCTTCTAAAAGAGCGCAATGATACTGACAAATGCAAATCTTTCTCAAGATGGCAATTAGGATGCATTTTTGCCTGCCCAAGCGCTTTGCCGTCTCCATATTCTGAATCCGAGAGTTTATCAGATACATAAATATGCCAATGCTGAAAACTTCTATTTGTCGCAGCAAGCCATTCTCCTATTCCTGCCTCTCCTCTATAGATTTCTTGACCGCCCCCCGCCAAACAAATTACGGCGCTCCAATCTTTATGCCTATCCAAGCAAGAGATTAAAAATTCAGGCTCGCTCATATTAAAGTCAATAAAATTCTTTTTGCGTCTCATAAAGTTCGCTGTAGCGGGCAAATCCCAAGCCCTTTGGGCTTCGTCAAAAACGGCTATATGCTCTGATGGCGGTCTTTTATCTTTTAGGCAATCGTCTCTGAAGTGATGAACATTTTGAATAAATTTTTCAACGGGTTTGCCGGCTTCTGTTTTTGTAGTTCTTTCTCCGCGCTTTCTTGCAGACAGCAAAGCATCCCTTGTAAGCGCTTCTCTTAAAACTTTGACAAGAGGACCATTGCCCGACAAAAAGACGGCATGAGTTTTTTCCTTTTCATCTATTCTTTGCGCCGATAGATTTAGACCGACTAATGTTTTGCCTGCGCCTGGGACGCCTGTCACAAAACAGATGCAATGTCTGCCTTCTCTCTGAGCCTCGTCTATTATTTCCAAAATACGTTTATAGGTTATTGTTAAGTTCTTTCCTGCCTCATTTTGGGCTATTTCTTCAACAGAATGTCTTTGAAATAGAATTCTTGCCGCCTCAATTATAGATGGAGTAGGGCAATATCTGCTGTTTTCCCAACCGTCTAAACTGCCGCCAGAGTTTTTTTTGCCGTCTATTCGGCAAAAGAAATTTAAAATTTCTTTTATTCCAAACGGATTTATGCAAATAGGCTTATATACTTTATCCTTATTATTCTCTGACATCTCTAAAGTTTCGCGCCAAGCCTCATTTTTGACGGCTTTTTCCGCTATTAAAATTGGAACTATTGCCGCCATATGGCTTGCCTCGTGAAAGTATTTTAAATCCAAAGCATAATCCCAAACCTGCTCAATATCTTGAGATAAAAATTCTCTTTCGCCGATTTT
>JAIRQB010000211.1 GCA_031256695.1 Elusimicrobiota bacterium
ATTTTAAGCAAACCAATATCTTTTTTAGACCTATCGGCAAGAGCCACAAAAAGTCTTAAGAATGAAGGGAAAGAGACAATCGGCGATTTGGCATCTTTGACTTTTGAAGAACTTTCAAAGTTTGGAAATTTGGGCAAAAGGTCGCTTGACGAAATAAAGAGCAAATTGGCTCAACACGGTCTGTCTCTAAAAGACGAACAATAATTTATGGAGCATTGCGATGATAAAAACATACAACGGAAGTAAACTCGGCATTACCCCTTCTCATAAAAGGTCTTTGCTCCGCAATATGTCGGCTCAATTATTTCTTTATGAAAAAATTGTCACAACATTGCCGAAAGCGAAAGAGTTGAGGAGTTTTAGCGAGAGACTTATCACAAAGGCGAAAAAGAACGATTTGAATGCCAAAAAGGCTTTGCATTCCCAAATTAACGATAAAGAAATTGTCAAAAAAGTTTTTGAAGTGTTGGTTCCAAGGTATAGCGCCAGAAACGGCGGATATACCCGAATAATTAAAGTCGGCAAAAGGCGCGGCGATGCCGCCGACACGGCTATAGTGCAGTTGATAGTTTAATTAGGCGTTCTTTTGCTTTCTCTTAAGCAATATAAGCGTTTAATTATTATTTAGGCGGATAAAAGAAAATGTTTAATTATCTTTTTAGTATGTTTTCAAATGATATGGGAATAGATTTAGGGACAGCCTCTGTTTTGGTTTATATCAAAGGGCAAGGCATAGTTCTTAGAGAGCCTTCTGTAGTCGCTATGGAAAAGAACAGCAATAAAATTCTCGCAATAGGCATTGAAGCCAAGAGAATGTTAGGAAAAACGCCTGAAAAAATCACTGCTATCAGACCGCTCAGAAATGGAGTGATAGCCAACTTTGACGCTACCGAAAAAATGGTCAGATATTTTATTAAGAAGGTCCATAACAGAAGGACGCTTTTGCATCCGCGCGTCGTAATAGGCGTTCCGTCGGGCATTACAGAGGTTGAGAGAAGAGCGGTTAGCGAGTCGGCGCAGCAAGCGGGAGCTAGGGAAGTTCATTTGATAGACGAGCCTATGGCGGCGGCTATCGGCGCAGGCATACCGATACAAGAGCCTGAAGGGAGTATGATTGTAGATATTGGCGGCGGGACCACAGAAGTAGCGGTTTTATCTCTGGGCGATATGGTTGTTGCGAAGTCTCTCGGCACAGCCGGGGATGAAATGGACGAAGCGATTATTCAGTATTTTAAGCGCAAATATAATTTAAGCATTGGCGACAATACGGCGGAAGAAGTCAAAATGACTATAGGCTCTGTTTTTCCATCTGAAGAAGATGAATATATGTCAATGGATGTAAAGGGAAGGGATTTAATTACAGGTCTTCCAAAAACAGTCAAAGTAAATTCTGAAGAGATGAGAATAGCGTTGTCGGCTCCCATCAAAGCGATAATAGAAGTTATCAAAAACACTTTGGAGGAGACGCCTCCTGAACTTTCGGCTGACCTCGTAGATTGCGGAATAATTTTAAGCGGAGGAGGCTCATTAGTTAGAGGGCTTGACAAGTTATTGTCTCAAGAAACAATGCTCCCCGTAAACCGCGCCGAAGATCCTTTGACTTGCGTCGCCAGAGGCACAGGAATATATATGGAAGAATTAGATAATATGAAAAGATCCAAAAAATCTGTCAGATAAAAGTTTTATTTAAAAGCCCGCCAATATATGCCGTCTTGACTCCGCCCTTGGGAAGTTTTTCGCAAAATCCATTTTAAAGAAAATCAAATGGCATACCAAAAATCAAAATATGTCAATATCGTTTTTGCAATACTTCTTGCCGCCGGTATTTTTCTTTTATTTTCAAGGTCTGTTTCATATGTGCGCGTGATGAAAGTTTTAATTTATTACGCCATTTACCCCAATGTTTCAGCAGCAAATACTCTCCTTTTGCAAACCGGGCAATTTGCCGACAATGTCAAATCCATAGTGCAGGTCCATCAAGAAAACCTCAAATATAAGCGGGAAAATCTATTGCTTTCGGACAAGATAAGGTTTTACGAGGCTATCAAGGAAGAATACGGCAGACTCGCTAATTTTTTCAGCGTTCCAAAAATTCCGTTTATGAGAACAATTGTCGCTCCAATATCCGTCAGAGAGCCGAGCGAATGGTATCAGTGGCTGATAATCGCCAAAGGTAAAAATGACGGAGCGGCAGACGACTTGCCTGTCTCTGTGTTAGGCAGAAATGGGCAATTGTCAGCGGCTGGACGTATTGTTGAAACATATGACAATTCCGCTAAAGTAATGCTGATTACAAATATACTTTCCGCTGTTCCCGCCAAAATAAAAAATAAAAATATCAACTGTCTTGCCGAAGGCGCAAATACAAGAATGCTGAAAATCACATATATACCGTTTAATGCCGACATAGCGGCGGGCGACGAAGTAATAGTGAGCGGCTTGTCTTCCGTTTTTATGGAGGATACTCCTATTGCCGTCATTAAATCGGTTTCAAAAGATTCTGCCGTTGATTTTAAAAGCGCTTTAGCCGAAGTTTATTTTGAATCTGATATTTTGCGCGAAGTCGTGGTTTCAATTCCTCAAAAGGAGCAGTTGTGAAAAAATTTATATTTTATTTAACCTTTTATGCGGTTTTCACCACTGTTCAATTTTTTGTAGGACAGCGGATAAATATATTCAGCGTTTTTCCAAATTTCATTTTAATAGGCGTGGTCTATACGGCTATGATGCGCGGTAAAATGGAGGCTCAAGTTTTAGGATTTTTTTTCGGTCTTACTTGGGATGTTTTTGCCGCCGACGTTTTTGGAAGCAGGACGGTGATGTTTACAATCATCGGCTACTTTATAGGTTCTTTAAAAAAGAGTTTTGATATAGACCAGGTGTTTACGCAAATTTTCGTCATCTTTTCCGCTTCTCTCGTATATTGGGCGGGTTTTAATTTAATCAGTTATAGTTTCGCCGTAAACAGCGGCAGTCTGTCTCTGTTTGCCGTCTCGCTGC
>JAIRQB010000070.1 GCA_031256695.1 Elusimicrobiota bacterium
GCGCTCGCCCGAATGGGCGAAAAGAATTTTTGAATGGAGAGCGAAAGGACTTACAATCAGCGGTAGCAGTAAAAATAAAAGAGAGGCAAAACTGAAAGCCGTGTTGAAGTTTTGCCGATTCCTTATTCTCAAAAATTCTCGCCGCGAAGTCGGCTGCCGACCTTGATACTTGGTGTCGGCTTAAGAATTTTTGAATGTATAGCGAAGGACTATCAACAAAAGGAGGAGTTTATGGCAAACAAGTATTTGTTAGGCATTGATGCAGGCACGACAGGCTGTAAGACTTGCGTTTTTGACTTAAAGGGAAACGTAATAGGCACAGATTATCGCGAATACCCTTGTTATTACCCAAATCCAGGATGGGTAGAGCAAATCCCCGAGGATATGATTCCCGCTCTTTTTGAATCTTGTAAATCCGCTATTAAACAATCGGGTGTAAACAACAAAGACATTGCCGCTATGGCTATTTCAAGCCAAGGGTCAGTCTTTGGTCCATTAGACAAAGACGGAAAACTTCTACGTCCATTTATAGGCTGGCAGGATGCGCGCGGAGTAGGTTATATAGACGATTTCCGCCAAAACAAATATATGGACAACAATAAGTATTATCAAATTACGGGCTATCCAATAGCCACAGTTCCTTGCATTACAAAGTATATGTGGTTTAAGCAGAATGAACCCGCTATTTTTGAAAAGACAAAGTATATCTCTCATCAGCAAGACTATCTTTTAAAGTCTTTCGGCGCAGAAGAGTGGTTTGTTGACGACACCGCCACAGGAAGCAGAACGGGCGTCTATGATGTCAGCAAAAGAGATTGGAGCAAAGAGATACTTGACGCTATAGGCATTGATATAAAATTGTTCCCGCCTATAGTTCAAGCGGGCAAAGTTGTAGGCAAAATTCCCCACGATATAGCCATTCAAACTGGTCTTGCCGAAGGAACTTTAATATGCGTAGGCGCTATGGACCAAAATTGCTCCACAATGGGGGCTGGTCTTGTAAAAGAAGGGACGGCAATTTCAGTGATGGGGACTTACGGCGCAATTTATGTAGTAATTGACAAAGATTTGAGAGACCCCAATAAGACATTGATTTTCAAAAACAATTCAGGACCTGAAAATTATACCGTTGAATCCGCCTCTGTGGCATCAGCCAGCGCGTATAGGTGGTTTAGAGATACTTTTTGCAGGCTTGAAAAAGTTGTAGGCGATGAATTAGGCGTAGATTACTATGACATTATCAATAAAGGCATAGAAAGCGTTCCGCCTGGGGCAAATAAAATTACCTTCATTCCATATTTGCAAGGAGCAGGCAGCGGTTCAAGGAATGACCCTTTTGCAAGAGGCTGCTTTTTAGGACTTACGCTCGGCACAACAAAGAAAGAAATAGGCAGAGCGGTAATGGAAGGCATCACTTTAGAAATGAGGGATAATTTTGAAGCCATCAGGAGAAGCGGAATTAGAGTTGACAATGTCCGCATAGTAGGCGGCGCTGTAAAATCTAAAATGTGGAGTCAGATGCAGGCTGATATGTATAAAACTCCCGTCCAAAGTCTTGTAGCGGGCGAAACAGGCTGTTTAGGAGCGGCTCTTTATGCCGGCGTAGGCGCGGGGCTTTATAAAGATTTCTTTGAAGCCACAGAGCAAGCGGTTCACGTAAAAGAGACAATAAATCCAAATCCGTCAAATTATGCCGCTTACGACGCCGCATATGAGAGATTCTGTTTAGGCTATGAGGGATTGAGAAATATCAACTATTTCAAAAAAATCAATGAATAGTTAGGCAATGCAAACGGCGTTTAGATTATTCTAAACGCCGTTTTTCAATTTATTTTAGGAGAAAAAAAATGAATAATTTTGAGTTTTATTGTCCTACAAAAATTTATTTCGGCAAAGGCGAACACAAAAAAATAGGGGAACTCGTTAAAAAGTATTCCTCAAATATCTTGCTCCATTATGGAAGCGGCAGCATAAAAAAAAGCGGTCTCTATGACGAAGTTCTATCTTCTCTAAAATCAGCGGGCGTAAATGTGACTGAATTAGGCGGCGTTCAGCCTAATCCCTTGCTTTCTCTGGCAAAACAAGGAATTAAAACTGTCAAAGAAAAAGGCATAGATTTTATTTTGGCTGTAGGCGGCGGAAGCGCCATTGACAGCGCAAAATGCATAGCGGCAGGGGCAAAATATGACGGCGACGTTTGGGATTTTTATATCGGCAAATCAACGATAAAAGCCGCTTTGCCCGTTGCTACAATTTTGACAATCCCGGCAGCCGGCAGCGAAAACAGCGCTTTTACAGTGATTACCAATGATGAGAATAGGTATAAAATAGGATTGCCGAGCGACTTTTTGCGCCCTGTTTTCAGCGTTTTAAATCCTGAACTTTGCTTTACTCTCCCGCCTATTCAGCGGGCAAACGGCATCTGCGATATGATGGCTCATATTTTTGAAAGATATTTCACAAATACCAAAAATTCAGAAGTAGGCGATAAACTTTGCGAAGGCGCTCTAAAAGCCATAATAAATAATGGTCCCAAAGTGATAAAAAAAGCAGACGACTATGACGCTTGGGCTGAAATTATGTGGGCAGGCACTCTTGCTCACAATGGGCTTTTGGGCTGCGGCAGACAAGAGGATTGGGCTTCGCACGGAATGGGTCACGCTGTAAGCGCTATTTTTGACATCGCTCACGGCTCAAGCCTTTCAATAATGTTTCCCGCTTGGATGAAAACAGTTTATAAAGTGAATTTAGAAATGTTCGTCCAATATGCCGTCAAGGTTTGGGGCATATCTGATTCCATAAGAGATGACAAAGAAGCAATTATTCTTAAAGCGATTTGTAAAACTGAAAAATTCTTTAAGAGTTTAGGGCTTCCTATAAGATTGTCTGAGATGGGAGTAAAAGAATCAGACCTGCCTAAAATAGCGGAAAATGCATTGGGAGCAGCAGGCGGGGCTATAGGCGGATTTAAGCAATTTACAAAGAAAGAGGAAGTAGCGGCTATTTACAAAACCGCTTTATAAAATTCATAAAAAAATCAATAACAGGATAATTAGTCATCTCATTTGCGCCGTCTTTACTGATTATCCTGTTATTATTTATTAAGGAGGGACTGCTATGGAACAATTAAAAGGCAAAGTATGCGTAGTTACCGGCGGAGCAATGGGTATAGGGCAGAAGACGGCTCAAACCTTTGCTGAAGAAGGGGCAAAAGTCGCTTTAGTTGATGTAAATATGGAAAAAGGCAAAGAAAGCGCAGAGGAAATAAACAAAAAAAATCCGGGCGCTGCAAAATTTTACGCTTGTAATTTGAGAAAAGTTCAAGAAATAAGAGATACCGTTGACGCCATATATAAGGATTTTGGGAAAATTGACGCCGTGACAAATATAGCGGGTCTTGCAAATAGAACTCCAAATGAATCTATTACAGAAGAGGAGTGGGATTTGTTGACTGATGTCAATTTGAAGGCAGTTTTTTTTATGTCTCAGGCTGTCTACCGCTATATGTTAAAACAAGGCTATGGGAAAATTATCAATTTGAGTTCTCACAGGGGGACTTGCACAGACGGCTCTCATACTATTTATGACGCTACAAAGGCGGGAGTTCAAGCGCTTGCGAGAGGTTTTGCCGTTTCCGGCGGTTCAAAAGGAATATGCTCTATCGCAGTAGCCCCCGGCTATGTCTTAACGCCTATGACGGCTCATAATTTAGACACACCCGGCTGGCTTGACAATCTAAAAAGCAGAGTGCCTTTAGGCAGATTTATTGAAATGCAAGAAGTGGCAAATGTTTTGACCTTTATAGTTTCAGACAAATCTTCGGGCATTAACGGCGCTACTATTATGGTTGACGGCGG
>JAIRQB010000010.1 GCA_031256695.1 Elusimicrobiota bacterium
ACAGCGAAAACCGCTGTCTGCTTTTTTTATTAGAGGCTTTTGTCTTATATTCTTGCCACTCCTGATTTGCGAGCCGCATCAGATACCGCTTTTGCTACAGCATCTTTTACCCTTGGGTCAAATGCCGCCGGGATTATGTAATCCTTTTTTAATTCGGCGTCTGATACAAGACCTGCCAAAGCATTTGCCGCCGCTATTTTCATTTCATCATTGATATCGCTTGCTCTGACATCAAGCGCTCCTCTAAAAATTCCGGGGAAAGCCAAAACATTATTTATTTGATTTGCAAAATCGCTGCGCCCTGTGCCTACAACCGCCGCTCCCGCAGATATTGCCAAATCAGGCATTATCTCAGGCACAGGGTTTGCCATAGGAAATAATATGGGGTCTTTTGCCATTGAATGCACCATATCGGGCGTCACTGTCCCAGGGGCAGATACGCCTATAAATACATCTGCTCCTTTTATCACATCTCCTATTGTCCCTTTTTTCATATTTAGATTAGAAATTGCCGCCATTTCCTCTTTTTCAGGGTTTAGACCATTTCTGCCCTTATAGATTGCGCCTTGTTTATCGCACATAATCACATCTTTTAACCCCATCGCTATCAGCAATTTGATAATTGCTACGCCTGCTGCTCCCGCGCCGCTTGTCACTACAGAAATGTTTTCTAACTTTTTCCCTGTAAGTTTTAATGCATTTATCATTGCCGCAAGAACGACGACAGCAGTGCCGTGCTGGTCATCGTGAAAAATCGGAATATCGCAACATTCTTTTAGTTTGCGTTCAACTTCAAAACAGCGCGGCGCAGAAATATCTTCAAGATTTATGCCGCCGAAACTCCCCGCTAAAAGCCGCACAGTATTTACGATATCGTCAACTTCTTTTGAGCGAATGCATAGCGGAACAGCATTGACGCCGCCAAAAGTTTTAAAAAGCACGCATTTGCCTTCCATTACAGGCATTCCTGCCTCTGGTCCTATATCGCCAAGCCCTAAAACTGCTGTGCCGTCTGTAACTACCGCTACCGTATTCCAACGTCCTGTGAGTTCATAACTTTTGTTTATGTCTTTTTGAATCTCAAGACAAGGCTGGGCTACGCCCGGGGTATAGGCAAGAGATAAATCCTCTCTATTTTTTACGGACATTTTGGCATTTATTTCCAATTTGCCTCTCCATTCATAATGTTTCTTTAGCGATTCTTTTGCATAATCCATATAAAACTCCTTTTAAAAAAATGTTGACGGCGGAACTTTCATTCCGCCGTCTTTTTTATTTTTCAACAAAATGTTTTGGCTTTATTAGCCGCCTATTATTTTTAATAAGACGCTTGCCAAAATCAGTATAAAAGCCCCGCCGATACGCGATGAAATCTGAGCGAAAGGCATAAGTTCCATACGTTTAGACGCAGACAGCACAGCCACATCGCCCGTTCCTCCCATATTTGTCATACAAAGACCCGCTGTAATAGCCGAATCTATCGGATAAAAACCGACGAGCCTGCCGACAAAGCCTGAACCGAAAATTGCGCCGATAACTGTTACAAAAACAAGCAACAGATATTGAGGCGAAAGCGCCGCGGCTATTTGTTTGAGGTCAGTATACGCTACTCCTATGCCGACAAGGAGAACGCCCGTAAGATTTCTCATTACAAATTGAAACCACTGATAGCAGCATATTTCAAATCTCTGAGGAAATAATCCAAGCGCTTTGACTACTGCTACTGAAATTATCATCCACGCATATTGATGGATAGAAGGTATGAATTTGTTGATGATACAACCGAAGGCAAAAAATGTCGTAGCCATAAGAAGCCCCGCGCCCATTTGAGCGAGGTCTATTTTTTCACGGGCATTTTGCGCTTCAGGGTCAATTTTGAGCGCTTCCGCCTCTGCGCCTTGCACCATCATAAGTTGAGCGTCCATACCGCTGCCGCCGGTCAGAGACGGTCTGGAATTTCCGAGTCTATTTAATAGACCGCCGCATACTATAGACAGAGCATTTCCTAAAGCGACTGCAGGTATCATCATATTGAGCGCCCTTTGAGTAGCCGCTTTAATCAATTCCGGGTCAGCGCTGCCCGCAAGCGCCCCGCCGAAAATAGTTGACAAAGGCACTGCGCCCGCGCCCATACCGCCGCCCATAATAGGAATACACACATATAGTATAGCCGCTTTTGCTCCATAGCCGGAAAGCGCTCCGACTAAAGCGCATAATCCCATAGCCGCAAGCAGACCGCCGATAATAGACGGCAAATAGCGCACAGCCGCTCTAATGAGCAATGTTCTATTCATACCCATAATAGAGCCTGTGATAAGCGAGGCTATATAGAAATCTAAAAAGCCTTCGCCTACTTGAAAATTTTTCATTGTAGTGATTGCTTTCATAGGCAAAATAGAAAAAGCCTTATCCCCTAATGTTTTCAAGTCTGCGGCATTCATCGTCCCTAAAGGCGCTAAAAAGAATTTGGTAATTTCGCCGCCGCTTGCAAGATTGCAAGTTAAAAAGGCTGAACCAAAAATAATAACAATAGCGCCGCCGCCGAGATAACTGCGGATAATCGGCGCTTTGTCGCCGATTAAACCCAAAACCGCTCCCATAACAATCATCAACGGATAAGCGCCTATCATACCAGCGGGCAATTTGCCGATATAGGCGGCAACCGTAATAACTGCTCCGAATACAAAGAAGAAATACCAAGGCATTCCAAAAATCATAAATGCCGTTTTTGTTTGCGTTGCATTTTCTGAACTCATTTTTCCCTCCCTTGCTGATTTTAAAAAGATTGTAAATTTAAAATACAGCATTGGCAAATTGAATTTACTTATCCTTAAAAATCCTTAAAAAACAGAAAATAATATAGAATAGAGGCGCAGGCAGAGAATTTGTTTGCCGATTAAAATAAAAAATGGAGGCGAAAATGCGTAAAACAGTTTTGATTATCGCAGTATCTGCGGCTATTGCCGTGTCTTTGGCTTTTGCGGCGGGAAGTCCTCAATTGTTTAAACAAAAGGACTTAAAGACTTGGGACAGAAATGATGTAGCGGGCGGAACAGGCACTCTTTACGGTAAATTTTCTTTTACAAGAAATGACGCCAAAAAGAGCGATACAATCAAAGAAATAGGCTGGATGACATTAAAACCGGGCGCTTCTATAGGCATGCACAAACACACTGTAAATGAAGATGCCTATATCATTGTTTCAGGCGAAGGCGAATTTATAGGCGATGACGGCAAAGTGATTAAAGTAAAAGACGGCGATATCACTATAGCAAGAGTTGGTCAATCCCACGCTTTAAAAAATACGGGTAAAACTGATTTGATATTTTTAGACATAGTAGCCCAAGACAGCGAGAAATAAAATAGGAAAATGCCGATAAAAAGAAAAAAGGTTTCCGTTTTTACGGAAACCTTTTTTCTTTTATGAAACAATAGCGGCTTCTTGTCTTTAAGATTAGAGGACAATTTTTGTTCTTCTGCAAGAATGGCATTGGATTGAGATAGCCGCGGGAAGAGATGCTATATGACAGGGTTTTGTCTCTATAAAAACGGCAAGAGCCGTAGTTTTTCCGCCAAAACCCATAGGTCCTATATTTAATTTATTTATTTCAGAGAGTAATTCCGCTTCTTTTTCAGCATAGAAAGGATTTTTATTTTTAGAATTTATTGTCCGCAAAAGACTTTTTTTAGCAAGAAGCCCTACCGTTGAAAAATCCCCGCCGATACCCAATCCAATTATCAAAGGCGGGCAGGCATTAGCGCCTTTTTCTTTTACATTTTCTATTGCGAATTTTTTAACTCCTTCCCATCCGTCTGCAGGATTTAACATTTTTAGAGACGATGCATTTTCGCTGCCCCCGCCTTTAGGTAAAAAACTTATTTCTATTTTATCGCCTTCAACATACTCTATATGGATATTTGAGGGAGAATTATCGCCTGTATTTTTCCTTGTCAAAGGGTCTGAGACAATAGATTTTCTAAGATAATTTTCCGTATAACTTTTGGCAGCCGCTATTTCTATAATTTCGCGCAGATCGCTGCCGCAAATACCCGCCTTTTTCCCTAGTTTTACAAAAAAGTTGCCCGTCCCTGTGTCTTGACAGAGCGGTATTTTTTTTCTGCCTGCTATGTCAGCATTTTTAACAATATCGCTCAAAATATCTCTTGCAATGCCTTTTTCATTTTCAGCGACGCTTTTTATAGCGCGCAAAATGTCTTTCGGCAATTTTGTATTTGCCTCAAAGCACAGATTTGATATTTCATTGATGATTGTTTTTTTAGATATATTGTTTTTGCGCATTTGTTTTTTAGAAATGAATGCAGAGAGCAGAAATTGTCGCAGAAGTTTTAGTTAAACTATTCTTGCGCCATCTTGGCTGTTAAAGACATACATTTTGTTGTAGTCCATCACGAGTTCAATTTCTTCTTCTTCTCTAAAAGTATTTGAAAAATTTATTTCAACTATAAATTTATGTTTTCCCGTATTTAAATGCAGATTTGTTTTGCTTCCAAGCGGTTCAATCAACTCTATTTTCCCTTTAAAAGAATAGGAGTTTTTTTCCTCATCGCTCATAATAGATTTATATTTAAGATAAATATGCTCGGGTCTGATTCCTACGATAAGTTTTTGCCCTAAAAAGATATTGAATTTTTCTTTCAGCCCTTCCGTAAGCAACAGGTCAAAATTGCCTTCGCTAAAACAAATAGCGCCGTTGGCTTTTCTCATAACATCTATTTGAAAAAAATTCATAGACGGCGAACTTAAAAAATCCGCCGTAAATTTATTTATGGGATTTTCATAAATGATGGAAGTCTCAGAAATCTGCTCTACCGTCCCTTCTCTTAAAAGGCAAATTGTGTCGGCAAGGCTTAAGGCTTCTGTTTTGTCGCGCGTGGCATAAATAAAGGTGCTTTTGAGCCTTTTTTGAAGTTTTTTTAATTCCAGCCTGATTTTCGCTCTGGATTGCAAATTGACATTTGAAAGCGGCTCGTCAAATAAAAAAACTTTAGGTTTTTTAACGAGCGCTCTTCCTATAGCGGTTCTTTGTTTTTCTTCTTCTGAAATTTCTTTAGGATATTTTCCGAGTATATTTTCTATGTTTAACATTTCAGCCGCTTCGCAAATTCGCGCAAAAATATCTTTTCTTTTAAAACTTTTTATCTTTAATCCAAAAGCCATATTTTCATATACAGTCATAGCGGGGTAGAGCGCAAAATTTTGAAATACCATAGCAATATCGCGTTTTTTAGGCGATTCATTTTTAATAGAGACATTGTCCATTAAAATATCGCCTTTATTGATGTCTTCTAATCCCGCTATTATGCGCAAGAGCAAAGTTTTGCCGCTTGCGGCGGGCCCTGCCAAAACGCAAAAAGCGCCGTCTGCCGCTTCTAAATTCAAATCTTTCAAAAATTCAACTCCGTTAATTCTTTTAAAGATATTCCTTAAAATTACTTCAGCCATTTTAGACTCCTAATAGTATTTTTGGAGGCATCCTTTTATTTTGCTTTCCCTTGATTTGCGACTGATTCCATCGCTTTTTTGACGTCTTCGGGATTTCCTAAATAATAATGCTTGATAGGTTCTATATTTTCATCTAATTCGTAAACTAAAGGCATTCCCGTAGGTATA
>JAIRQB010000073.1 GCA_031256695.1 Elusimicrobiota bacterium
CGGGCATTTGGGAGAAATTTGTTTTGTAAGAATTACTCAGATGATGAAACCCGAAGAGGCTGATTTCAATAGCGGTAATTTGCCTTGGAAAGTGCGTTTTGAAGAAACAGGCGGCGGGAAATTTATAGATATGGGGACGCATCTTTTAGATTTAGTTGAATATCTCATTTCACCCATAGACAGCGGCAGCATTGCTTCTTTTGCCGCAAATTTTGCGCATCTCTATAAGGCTGAAGATGCTGTCTGCGCAAGTATGCGGTGTAAAAACGGCGTTTTAATCAGCGGGAATTGGATTTATTCAGCAAGTTATAATGAAGATGAATTGCTAATAGCGGGCAGCAAAGGCAAAATTTCAACAGGAGGTCTCTCATATAATCCTGTTAAAGTTTTAATAGACGGAAAAGAGGAAATAAAAGAATTTGTAGAGCCTCAACATATAGCGATGCCGTATCAGCAACTTATAATAAATGAGATTTTAGGCTTGGGAAAATCGCCCGCCGATATTATGAGCGCAGTAAATAATGTTTTGGCAATAGATAAAATTTTGAGGCAATATAGGGATAAAATTAAGAATTAAAGACAAAAGGCAATCTCTTAATTCTTAACTTCAATTTATTAAGCAGGCAAAATAAAAAAAGGCAGGAAGTTTTACTTCCTGCCTTTTTTATTTTGCATTGTTTGGCAATGCAATAGCGCTGACAAAATACATAGAGCGTTTTCTTTATTCTTTTTCTAAAACCTGCAAAGTCTCTCTCGCTATCATCAATTCCTCATTAGTAGGAATTACCATAACCTTTATTTTTGAATCTGCTGTTGAAATAAATCTCTCTTTATCAGAGCGGATTTTATTTTCTTCCTCATTTATCTTTATGCCTAAATTTTCTAATCCGCAGCATACTTCCTGCCTGACCAGAGAAGAATTCTCGCCTATTCCCGCTGTAAAAACTATGCCGTCAGCGCCGTTTAAAGCGGCAAGATAAGAGCCGATATATTTTTTAACGCTATAACAGAGCATTTCTACGGCAAGTTTGGCTTTTTTATTGCCCTTACTCATTTCATCTTCAATCATTCTCATATCTGACATTCCTGAAATGCCTATTAAACCGCTTTTTTTATTCAGCATAGAGTTGATATTTTGCGGGCTTTTAAGTTCAGAATACTTTTCCATAAGAAAGGGGATAATTGCCGCATCAATATCGCCGCTGCGCGACCCCATTACTATGCCGGGCAAAGGCGTAAAGCCCAAAGAAGTATCAATTACTTTGCCTTTATTTACAGCCGAAAGACTGCTGCCGTTTCCTAAATGGCAAGTTATAATTTTTAATTCCTCAGCGGGTTTTCCTAAAAATTCAGCCGCTCTTTGAGCGACATATTTATGAGAAGTTCCGTGAAAACCATATCTCCTTATATGATGTTTTTCATAATACTCGTAGGGCAAAGCATACATATAGGCATAATCGGGCATAGTTTGATGGAAGGCAGTGTCAAAAACTAAAACAGAAGGGGTTTTGGGGAACATTTTTTCAACAGCCAAAATGCCTTCATAATTTGCAGGATTATGCAATGGCGCTATATCAAAACAATCTCTCAGCGTTGCTTTTACTTTTTCGTCAAGCAAAACTGAGGCTGAAAATTTATCTCTGCCGTGAACTACTCTATGTCCTACGGCGGCAATTTCAGAGATATTAGAAATACTGCCCGTCTTTTTGTCTAATAAATCTTTTATTATAAGTTCTACCGCTTGAGTGTGGTCTGCAATTTTTAGAGTGTCTTTTATTTTTTCAGTCTTATAAGTTTGTCTATTGTAAAAAGACTCCTCTAAACCAATGCATTCAACAAGCCCCCAAGCCAATTTCTTTTCCCCGTCCATATCAAACAGAGAATACTTCACAGACGATGAACCGCAATTTACCACTAATACTTTCATAATGTCCTCCATTTATAATATTCAAAAGCGCTTCTAAAAAGTTAGAAGTCAGCAGTCTGCAGTTTGCAATTTTTTAATCAAGAAACTTTTTTATATTTTCGGCAAAATCCACGGCGCCCATTTTTATATAAATATCAGCGATAGTATTAGAATAAACAGACTCTTGAGGATTTACTTCTATTATTTTTGCGCCGTTTTCTTTGGCAAGATTCGGCATTGAAGCCGCGGGATAGACTATGCCCGTAGAGCCTATTATTATTAACAAATCGCATTTATGGCAGTCTTCTATAGATTTATTTAAATCATATTCAGGGAGTTGTTCGCCGAAAAAAACGAAGTCAGGCTTTAAAATTGCGCCGCATTCCCTGCACAGAGGAGCGCTTTTTAAATCAAAATCAGCAATACTGTATTTTGAGCCGTCTGTTTGACACAGCAAATTTGCGATATTTCCGTGAACTTCATAGACAGTCTTGTTTCCCGCTTTTGTATGCAAATTGTCTATATTTTGAGTAATAATTGATTTTAGATTTCCGTTTTTTTCAAGTTCAGCCAAGAGAAAATGCGCCACATTGGGTTTTGCCTTGACGGCATTTTCATAAAAACCATCGCATAGCATATCCCAAGCCTCTTTTTTATGAGAATTGAAATAAACTATGTCAAAAAGTTTTTCTTCATATTTATTCCAAATGCCGTTTTCGCCTCTAAAAGGCGGAATGCCGCTCTCAACAGAAATGCCTGCGCCCGTAAAAGCGATAGCGTATTTTGATTTTTTTATTAAATCTGCGGCTTCTTTAAGCATAGAAACCTCTTTTTTTAAGCCTTTTTACAGCGCAAATACGGCGACGATGGTCAAAATAAGTCTTTATGTATAATACTAAATATGAATAAGATACTTGTTGTCTCTAACGGAAATATAGGCGATTTTATAATGCAGACAGGCGCTTTAAAACTGTTGAGGGAAAACTGCCCGAAAGACAGAATAGTTTTAATTGCCTCCGTAAAGACTAAAGAATTTGCCGAGCGCCTAAATTTCTATGACAAAGTTTTTTATACCGATTTTTCTTTTAGCGGCGGAAAAATAAAACAAATTTTTGACAGATTGTTTTGGCTGTTTAGGAATTATTTCAAAATCAAAAGAGAGCGTTTTGACGATTGCATTTTTTTAGACCATTCCCGTTTTTTTGCTCGCGCTTTTCCCTTGTTTAAAATTAAAAATTTTATAGGTCCTTCAACTTGGTGGTGCGGAAACAATATAAAAAATCCAAATGTTTCAAGGCTGACGCATATTGTAGAACTGCCTGCGAATTCAGACGAAGTCCATTTAACAAATAGGTATCAGGCTATTGTCAGAAATTATTGCGGCTCTTTTAATTCCGCAAAGCCCTATCTTGCGCCGTCTTCTAAAGAAACTTTGCAAAGAGTTGAAACTCTTTTGCAAAAGACAAACAGGCATTCCATTGTTCTGTCTTTGCGCGGAGACAATATAAAAGGCAATCAAAAAATATATCCGAGACAGCATTGCATTGAATTTATAAAACTCTTGTCAAAAGAAGGAGATTTTGATTTTTATTTTGCTGGGACAAAAGATTTTTACAATTATGCCGATTTTGTAAAAAAAGAGTTGAAAGGTTTAAATATAGTCAATTTATGCTCTAAAACCTCTCTTTTAGATTTAAAAGCGCTTTTTGAAAAAATTGATTTGGCAATCTCAGTTGATACGGGCGCCATACATATAGCGGCTGAGGCAGGCGCAAAAATAATAGGATTATTCGGCGCAAATCCTAAAAACAGCATACCCGTATCTCATCAAACTGAAATCCTATATGTAAAAGAACCTTGCTCGCCGTGCCATTATTCAAGAACCGTTTTAAAAATACCTTGCCCCTTTGGAGACAATCCGAAATGTTTAGAAGATATAACTCCTAAAATGATTGTTGAAGCGGTCAAAAGACTGATTAAACTTTAAACTTCAGCAATTTTTTACCGTATAAAGTTCATCCTTTGACGCGGCAAACTCTGCGGGGGATTTATGCCCGATTTTTTAGCCGACTCTATGCATTTTAAAATCCACGCCATCTGTTGTCCTAAAACAAATATTGTCTGCATTCCTTCCAAGTCTTGTTTAACTTCATTGCCGTCCATTCCATATGCCATATTCCAATAATGAGAAGAAATCAAAGGCATTTTTGACAGCATAAAGTATTTGTGCATCTGGTCTAATGCCGCGGTAGCGCCTGCGCGCCTGACTGCAACTATTGCCGCTGACGGTTTATATTGAAAACATCTGCCCGCATAAAAAACCCTGTCTAAAAAAGATTTTAGAGAGCCGTTTATGCCTGAATAATAAACGGGAGAGCCGAATACAAATCCATCGCTTTGGGCGGCTTTTTCAAGAAAAACATTTACTAAATCTCCAAAAGCGCATTTTCCGCTATTGTCATAGCATTTGCGGCAGGCAATACAGCCGGCGATGGGCTTTTTGCCTATCTGAAAAATTTCAGTTTCTATTCCTTCTCCATTTAAAGCCCTTTCAACTTCTTTTAAAGCCGTCCAAGTAGAACCGAATTCATTAGGACTTCCATTCAACAATAATACTTTCATTTTTCCTCCTCTTTTAATTTTAAATTAAATGCGCCGTAAAGGCGGTTTATATAAGCAGTCTTTAAATTAAAGAC
>JAIRQB010000236.1 GCA_031256695.1 Elusimicrobiota bacterium
CAAAATTACTGAAAAAATTCCTCGTTTTAAGAGTATTAAGGATTTAATGACTTTTATACAAGAGAATTTAGGCATTATAGGTGAAATAAATATAAAAGAAACTGGGCAGACTGTAAGTGTGTCTAAAAGAAATATAAAGAGAGATTTAAAAAGAGGAAGAGACGATAAGCATAATCAAGTTTATGCTGAATTTAAGCAATTATTTGAGAATGCAAAGTATAAAGGATTTAGAGAAGCGGACGAAAGACATAAGGGGAAGGTAAAAGGGCAAGACATATTTTTATCAAAAATGGAATTAGATGGGGAAATATACAACGTAGAGTTTATGGCAGATGCGCCGATAGCAGAAGCCGAAAAAGATAAGTTGTATTATGCAGGGCATAAAATAATAACTCTCGGCAGCGATACTGGAATTACCCAGTTGCATACCGAGAGTGACGGCAATTTACAAAAAACAGCAGAAAATAACAATCAAGACGGCGATGTCAAATACAGCCGAGCCGATAATGCAAACAATACAAATGCCAAACAGGACGGGCAAATGGCAAAAAGGTGAAAGTCTTATAACAAAAATGGATTGCGCAGCGCTATGTGTTTGCGCAGCGCCAGTTTCTATCCAAACCGCTCATCGCCCTTGTCTCTATCAGAATTGCGCAAGACGCAATGACACCGATGGGGCTTGGCGCAGCCGACATCAAGAAGTAAAGTCGGCAATGCGCCTCTTGTAAAGACAGAAGTTTTTTGACTTTTGCGATAAACTTATTAACTTCATAATTCTGCATTTATAATTTTTACAGTTTTCATTTTTTGTCTCTATTTGAGGTTTTTGATTGAGTTTAAAATGGCAATTACAGCCACTCCGACATCTGCAAAAATCGCTCCCCAAATCCCTACAAATCCTAAAGCGCCAAGCGCAAGAATAATGCCTTTGACGGAAAGAGATAAAACTATATTTTGAATTGCCGTCTTTTTTGCCTGTTTTGATATTTCAAGGACTTCTGTAATTTTTGAAATGTCGTCGTTTAAAAAGACAATATCAGCCGCCTCTATAGCCGCATCGCTGCCCAAAGCGCCCATAGCGATGCCTACATCTGCGCCCGCTAAAACAGGCGCATCATTTATGCCGTCGCCTATAAAAACAGTCTTTCCTTTGCTTTTCTTTTTTATTTCCTCAAAAATTTCAACTTTCTGATGGGGCAAGAGTTCCGCATAAAATTCATCTATATTGAGTTTTTGCGAAATCACGTCCGCGCATTCAAATCTATCGCCTGTCAGCATTATTGTTTTATGAGCGGTTTTTTTGAGTTTTTCTATAGTTGCCGCCGCTCCGCTTTTTATCTCATCGCTTAAAATTATAGAGCCTGCAAAAATTTTGTCTATGCTTATAAAAACCGCTGTGTTTTTTATATTTTCTTTTACATCTATTCCGTTTTCTTTCAGCAATTTTGCATTGCCTGCAAGAATTGAGCGCCCTTTTATTTTCGCTTTAATCCCAAAACCCGCTTTTTCCTCAAAGTCTGAAATTGCGCCCTCGTCTATTTTCTTTCCGTAATATTTTCTAATTGAAAGCGCTATGGGGTGAGAGGAATAAAATTGAGCAAAAGCGGCATATTCTAAAACCTCTTGCCTGCTGAAATTATTTTTAACTAAAACCTCGTCAACTGTAAAAATGCCTTTTGTCAAAGTCCCGGTTTTGTCAAAAACAAAAGCGTCTGCGGCGCAGAGCGCTTCTATATAATTTGAGCCTTTTATTAGTATTTTGCATTTTGCGGCTTTGCCTATGCCTGCGAAAAAACTCAAAGGCACTGAAATCACCAAAGCGCAAGGACAAGATATTATTAAGAAAATCAAAGCCCTGTAGAGCCAATCTGAAAACAGCGCTCCGTCAAGGATTAAAGGCGGAATAACAGCAAGAGCCAAAGCGGCAAAAACGACTATAGGCGTATAGTATTTCGCAAAAACTGTTATAAATTTTTCCGTTTTAGATTTTTTTGAGGAAGCGTTTTCTATTAAATTGAGTATTTTTGAAACAGCAGACTCGGCGAAAGTCTTTTCAACTCTGACAGTCAAAATGCCGCCGCCGTTTACAAAACCAGCCAAAACAGAAGAGCCTTCTTCAACATCTTTCGGCAAACTCTCTCCCGTCAAAGAAGATGTATTTAACGCTGATTTTCCTTTTATAACAATGCCGTCCAAAGGTATTTTTTCTCCGCTTTTGATTAAAATCAAATCGCCGATTTTTACGTCTTCAGGGGAAACTTTCAGCGTTTCTATGCCTTTTATTAAATTTGCGTATTCAGGGCGGATTTTTACAAGTTCAGATATAGAACGGCGCGAATCGCCTTCCGCTTTTTCTTCAAAATAAAGCCCTATCCTGTAAAAAATAAAAACAGCGATGCTCTCTGTAAATTCGCCCATTATAAAGGCGCAAGAAGAAGCGGCAGTCATTAAAAAAGTTTCATTAAAAATATTGCCTTTTAATATATTTTTAAAACAAGCCGTTATGACGCTTCCGCCCGTTAAAATAAAAGACAAGAAAAAAAACGCTATGGAAATTTTTGCATCTTTTATAATCAGCGCCGCTGCAAAAGACAAAAGACCTAAAAGCAAAATTACTTTTTTGCTTTTTTCTTGCCCGCCGCTTTCGCGCCCGTCCTCGTCGCCGCAACAACTGCAATGATGTTTTTCTTTAACTTCTTTTGGATATGTTTCTTTATTCATATATTTCCTCCGTGTGTTCAAAACCTTTTTCTATGATGTCTGCGACGTGATGGTCGCTTAAAGAATAATAGACTTTCTGCCCGTCTTTTCTAAAAGAGACAAGGCGGAATTGCTTTAAAATCCTAAGTTGATGAGATATAGCGCTTTTAGTCATTTTTAAAACTGAGGCTATATCGCATACGCAAACCTCGTCTTTCCTCAAAATCCAAAGTATTTTTAGGCGCGTTCCGTCGCCGAAAACCGATAGAAAAGCCGATGTGTCAACAATTTTTTCCTCTTTGGGAATGGATTTTTTTAATTTTGCTATAAGTTTCTTATCGCTTCCTTTGCAATTGCAGTTTAAAATGTCAAAGTTTTCTTCTCTCATTTTTAAGCCTCCGCTAATTTTAATTGCCCGATAGTTTTATAATCAAGCAGTTGAACACTTATTCAACTATTTGATTATAAAATTTGCGAAATCTTTTTGTCAAACCGCTAAAAAACGGGCTATAAATAAAAAAAGGCTGTTTCGTTAAAAAACGAAACAGCCCTTTGCCCATCTGAACAGCGCGATAACGCTAAAAAACGGCGTTTTTTGAAATTAAAAACCAGCCCTTTCTATGCTTAAATCATCAGAATTTATATTTCTATTTTCTTGAGAGCCTCTAAAATACTGACGAGGCGCCGTTCCTTTTATAAAGGCTTCCAAATAGACGCCGGGGGTTCTGCTTAAAGACAGCAGTCCAGTTTGAGGGTCTATCAGCGCCCATTCAATATCTTGGGGAACGCTGAAATCGCTTATAGGAAGCCCAGCCAAAGCATTTTTCATAAAGTCTGTCCAAATAGGCGCCGCTACAACGCCTCCTGTGGCATCTTCGCCTAAGTCTATGCTCCTGTCGTCATATCCTACCCAAACGCCTGCGACAAGTTCCGGCGTATACCCTATAAACCAAGCATCGCTAAAATCATTTGTAGTCCCAGTCTTGCCTGCGCTTGGGCGATGCAATTCTCTCGCCGCCCAGCCGCTGCCTCTTTCTATCACTGAGCGCAGCATATTGGTCATAATAAAACTTGCCTGCGGGGAAATCACTTCTTGCTGCTGCGGAATATGCTGCTCTAAAAGTTTTCCATTCCTATCTTCTATTTTTGTAATCACATATGGAGTTGTTTTTACTCCTTTTGCCGCAAAAACAGAATAGGCTGATACCATCTCTTGCAATGTGACATCGCTTGAGCCTAAAGCGAGAGAAAGCGTATCCAACAAAGGCGAAGTTATGCCGAGCCTTCTTGCAGTCTGCACTACTTTCCTTGGAGTTACCCTCATTATCATCTCTACAGCGCAAGTGTTTATAGACAGCGCCAGCGCCGTCCGCAAAGTTACAAAGCCTCTATAGCGTCTATTGTAATTTAACGGATTCCACACTTTATTTGTGTCTATCAAATCTTCTTCGCTTACAGTCTCGGCTATATTTTCAAGTTCTGTCACATCTCTTGACACCAATTCCCATTTGTGAATTTGTAAATTATATTTAAAGACCATAGGCTCATCTTCCAGCAAAGAAGCGGCCGTATAGCCTTCCTCTATAGCGGCAAGATAGACAAAAGGCTTAAAAGAAGACCCTGCCTGCCTTTTTGCCTGCGTTGCGCGGTTAAATTGAGTTTCTTTAAAATCTCTGCCGCCTACCATAGCCCTGATTGCCCCTGTTTTTGGGTCTATAGCCAATAAAGCGCCTTGAACTTTGACAGGCTCTATTTTTCTGTCTTTAAAATATTTTTCTCTTTTTTCGTCAAAAGCGTTTAAATGCATTTCAAGAGCGTATTCCGCGGCGTTTTGAGCCTGCATATCAAGAGTGGTATAGATTGAAAGCCCAGACGTATAGACGGCTTCTGAACCGTATCGCGAAGCCAGCATAATTCTTAAGTATTCAACAAAATAATGTCCCTTTGCCCTTCCTTTTGAGAGAGGCTCTATCTCCTCTTTTGTAAAAAGTTTTTCTTTTGCCGCATTTTCTTCTTGCTCTTTTGTTATATATCCTAACTCCCTCATTCTCGCTAAAACTGTATTTCTGCGGGAGATGCTTGCCTGCATATTTCTAAAAGGATTGTAGACATTGGGGGATTTAGGTATTGCCGCAAGGGCGGCGCATTCTCCGAGAGTCAAATTTTCTACATCTTTGTTGAAATAAGTTTGAGACGCCGCCTGAGCGCCGTAAGCGCCTGAGCCGAAATAAATTTGATTTAAATAAAACTGCATAATCTCATCTTTGGAATAAATTGATTCTATCTGAATTGTCAAAATGAGTTCTTTCAATTTGCGCGTCAGAGTTTTGTCAAAATTTAAAAACATACTCCTTGCAAGTTGCTGTGATATTGTAGAGCCGCCTTCCGATATTCTTATGCGCGTGATAATCCTTGAAAACGCTCGCATAATGCCTCTTGTTGAAACTCCCCAATGCTCGTAAAAATCATTGTCTTCTATGGCTATAAAAGCGTTTTTTAAATCTTTTGGGGTTTTATCTATGGATACAAAGGCTCTTCTCTCCGTATAAAACTCGGAAATTAAATTATTGTTTTTATCATAAATTTTTGCGGACAGATTAGGCGTGTAATTTTCAAGTTGAGAAAGAGAAGGCAGGTCGCTTACAAGATAAGAGATAACTGCGCCTGATGCGATTATAAAAAGCGGTATAAAAACCGATAGAAAAATAAAAATCCAAAATCCCCATCGGCTCTTTGACGCATCTTTTCTTTGATATTTAAACATCGGATAAACTCCCAAATGTTTGAAAATGTAAGTTTTGCATTTATATAAACAAATGCCATAACGGGAATGTCCCGCTATGACATTTATTGTGAAAGTAAACGGAGCAAGCGGCAGAGGCAAGGCAGCGCCCGCCGAACTTGCGCCGTCTGATTTTTATTTCTTTTCGCTTTGAGCCTGCAAGGCTGTAATTGCTATTGTATTTATTATGTCTTCTACGAGAGCGCCGCGGGACAAGTCATTTACCGGAGCGTTTAAGCCTTGTATTACGGGTCCTATCGCCAAAGCATTGGCAGACCTTTGAACAGCCTTATAGCAGATATTTCCCGCGTTTAAATTCGGGAAAATCATCACATTTGCTTTGCCCGCTACCTCAGAATTTGGCATTTTTGAAGCGGCAGTCCTCGGATCCACAGCGGCGTCAAATTGCAAAGGACCGTCTATAGGCAAACTCGGATATAATCTATCTCTTGCTTCAAGCGCAATTTTTACCGCTTCTCTGACGGCGTCAACGTCTGGTCCCTTGCCCGATGAACCGCTTGAATAACTTAAAAAGGCGATTTTTGGGTCTATGCCGAATGCCGCCGCAGTCTGAGCAGACGATACGGCTATCTCTGCAAGTTGAGCGGGAGTAGGATTTGTATTGATAGCGCAATCGCCGAAAATCCAAATTCTATTGTCAGGCAGAACCATAATAAAAATTGAACTCGCTATAGAGCAGCCAGGACGGGTTTTTATAATTGAAAGCGCAGGGCGTATAGTGTCTGCAGTCGTGCCGTCCGCGCCTGAAACCATGCCGTCTGCTTTCTTACAATAGACAGCCATCACTCCAAAATAATTTCTGTCCTCTATTTGTTTTTCCGCCTGCGTTTCAGTAACTCCTTTGCTTTTGCGGAGTTCATAATATTTTGCGGCGTATTCTTTAAATTCAGCGCTCTTTTTATAGTCAAGAAGTTCTGCTTTTTCAAAATAAGACAAATTCAATTTTTTTGCCGTTTGCCTCATCTCATCGGGATTTCCTAAAACTATAAGATTTGCAAAATCCTCTTTTAAAACTTCGTTTGCCGCGGTTAAAATCCTTTCGTCATTTCCCTCAGGCAAAATAATTCTTTGCTTGTTTTCTTTTGCCCTTTGAATAAGTTCTCTTTCAAAACTCATCTGTTTTTCCTCCTGTTTATTTGTTTTATTTTTGTCTGCGGCTTGTTTTAGAGAGTAAAAACCGCTGTCAAAGACGGCGGATTATAGTAAAAATTTATCTTTAAAAAATTGTCTAATCGGAGTTTTCTCTTTTATTTCTTTTGAGAAAAAGTTGTAATTTGGCAAAATAAGCCGTCGGGAAAACTTGATTTGCTCTCTCTGATAGAGGCAGCGACGCTTTGAGACAGAGGCTTGGGCGCGGCGCTTTTAAACAGAATTCACAATTTCGCAATATTGTCTGTATTGAAATTTTTAAATAGTAATAGTAAAGGGGCTTAAATGAAAGACAAAAACTATGAATTTCTATTTGTCAGACAATTCTGTAATTCTCATATAAAAACAATCCATTTCTCATTTCTCAATTTTGTAAAAGCAATAGCCTTTGCTGGGCTATTGCTTTTTTGTTTTTCTCCTTTATTAGCCTCATATTCTAGTAGTTTTAATAATATTACTACTACTTTAAGGAACAGTAATGCTAATGCAAATGTATCCGGCGGCTATGCTAGTGTCAGCGGAGGCTCATATGTCACAATAGAATATAGAAATATTGATATACATAATGGCAATAACAATTATGGCGGCATACTTAACATCAATTTGTCAAAACTAATATTTACTGCATCCGGCAATATATGGCTTCAGAATAACCGGGCTGCTGAAGACGGCGGCGCTATTTATGCAGTTGGGAATTCTAATGTTGACGGGGGAACTCTTGTTCTTGATGCCAATAGCAGCGATATTGGAATTAGCGGGAATACAGCCGAAGGATATGGAGGAGCAATTTATGCAAAAGATTCGGCTGTTATTGATATCGGAGCAAGATACAGCAAGAAAAACATAACTGTTGTCTTCAGCAACAATACAGCGCAAAGATCCGGCGGCGCTATTTATGCAACTAACAGCAGTATAGTGCGTATTAATACAGGAGGGACATTGCGATTTTTAAACAATACAGTGCAAAGAGGGAAAGGCAATGATGGAGGCGGCGCAATTATGGTTACTGAAAGCGCTGGAGTTGAACTTAATGCTGGAATATTGGAGTTTACAGGCAATGTAGTTTTAGACGGAGAAGACTCGTGGATAGGCGGCGGGGCTATCAGATTATATAACAAAGGAAGAATTACAATAAATTCAACTTCTGTGACTTTCTTAAACAATAATTCTTACAATGACGGCTCTGCTGTTTTGATGGTGAACTCTACATTTACAGTAAGCGAATCAACTTATTCTTGGTTTAATGTTATTGACGGCAATTCTCAGAAAGGCTCGGCATTTTATCTTTCCAATAGCGCCAATTTTGATTTTAAAGGTAAAAATCTGCTTTTTGCAAGAAATTCTTCTACTGTCCGCGGCGGCGTTTTATATGTTTGGTGGGATGGTTTTACGCAACTTGTTTTTACTGGTCCTAAAGGTCAAAGCGGCAATCTTGTTTTTGACGACAATTATACAGCCGCTTTTGGTTCTGTAATTAGTCTTGGCACACGTAACAATGTGTTGAAATTTGAGAGAGAATATATAAGAGCAAATAATAATAGCGCTGTTTTTTTTGGCGGGGTTATAGGTGTCGGCGAGTGGGAGAATAGGGTGGAATTTATAGATTCCACTGCCGTTTTTACAAATAACAGAGCGCCTTTTGGCGCCGCTATTGGTTTTGGCGGATATGGGCATAATGGCGATAGCGGTGGCACGAGTCGTTGGTATCAAGCAGATAATTCCACAGTAACATTTACAAGAGGGAGTTTAGAATTTACCAGCAATACATCTACGCATCAAGAATCTAAAGGCAATATAGAACTTGCTGAGGGTAATAACATAGTAATGTCCAATTTATATAGATTTATAGGCATAAACAATGCAGCCGCCAATGCAGGCGCTTTGTTTATTCCAACTACCACTTTCCATTTTACAGGGACTTTAATGCAGATGACGTCAAATACGGCATTTGGGACAAATAGCGGATATGGACGGGGGGGCGCATTTTACTTTGTAGATTCAGATGTGGATTTTAGCGGCAATGTCATAATTTTTACTTATAACACAGCGCGCAGTTCAGGCGGGGCTATGTATATAAGCGGCAATGGCAGCGGCGGGACTGGCGCAAAATACAGCGCCGCATCTATGAGTTTTGTAGGCAATACGGCATTAAGCGGGGTGGGCGGCGCTATATATTTTGAAAGCGGCGGTATAGGCAATTTTGATGTATCAGGGAGTATAACATTCAGCAAGAATAGGAATATAAGCGGGGCGGGCGGGGCTATATATTTTGCTAGCAATGCAAGCGGAACATTCAAGTCCAACTTTGAGATGGTCTTTTCCAGCAATATAGCGGCAAGTTCAGGCGGCGCTCTATATTTTTCTAAATCTGCAGCATTTTTCCCTGCGGGGTCAAATAAGCAAGCAATATCATTTTTATATAACACAGCGCGCTCCGGGGCTGCGATGTTTTTTGAGAATATGCTGACGACAGTTACATTTTCGCCTGCGATGATGAGATTTGCAGGAAACACTGCATTGAATGCGGACGGCGGGGCTATGGGTTTTGTCAACACTCCATTGTCAATAAAGACTACGTCAATAGAATTTAGCAGCAATGTATCTTTAATTGGGCGCGGGGGAGCGATGGCTTTTGGAGCGGGTTCATCTGTGACATTTGCAGGTCAATATATGAGGTTTAAATACAATATAGCGCAGACCAGCGGGGGAGCGATGTATTTTAACGCTTCAAGCGCGGCATATTTTAAAGATATAAAAGTTTTGGAATTTATCGGCAATACAGCAAATGATTGGATAGGCGGCGGTATGGCTTTTATTGATATGAGAACCACTATGACTTTCACTCCGAGCAGTATGACATTTAGCGGCAATACAGCAAAGAGCGATGGCGGGGGAATGAACTTCACAAAGACGACTGTGAGTTTTGCCTCTATTGGTTCAGACCCCAGTTCAATGAGTTTTCTCTACAACAGGAGTATGACAGGCAGCGGAGGAGCGATGTATTTTGAGGGCGGTTCAGTAACTTTTGCGATGAATCGGGAGATGATATTTAGATTTAACATTGCGAATATATCTGGGGGCGCTATGTATTTTCAAAATTCAAGCGCCGCATATTTCAGAGCGACGCAGAGATTGTATTTTGCTAGCAATACGGCGGTAAATGGTTCAGGCGGGGCAATGTATTTTTTGAAAGTTCCGCGAGCAGATTTTGCGCCTTCCTCAATGACGTTCGCATACAACACAGCAAAGAGCAGCGGTGGCGGAATGTATTTCAGCGGGACTTCTGTGACATTTGCGGCGGCTTCGGCAGGTATAAATAGTTCAATGAGTTTTCTCTACAATAGGAGTATAACAGGCAATGGGGGAGCGATGTATTTTGAGGGCGGTTCAGCGACCTTTGCGATGAATCGGGAGATGATATTTAGGTTTAACATTGCGAATATATCCGGCGGCGCTATGTATTTTCAAAATTCAAGCGCCGCATATTTCAGAGCGACGCAGAGATTAGATTTTACTAGTAATACGGCGGTAAATGGTTCAGGCGGGGCTATGTATTTTTCAAGAGTTCCGCGGGCAGAT
>JAIRQB010000061.1 GCA_031256695.1 Elusimicrobiota bacterium
GTATCCGAACACAGCGCAGCCGACGGGGACTACCGCTATAGTTTTTTCTCTTAAATTCAATTCATCTATGCATTCGGCTACAAGCCTATGGACTATGCCGTGTCCGCAACCGGGACAAAAAGACATAACGGCATCGGTTAAACTTTCAGGCTTTGACAATATCTTATTCATTTTAAGCCTCTTATCTTTTCTACTATATCCTCTTCCGACACTACTGCGCCGCCGCCTCTCCCTATAAAAGCAACTTCTGATTTGCCGCAAACAGACAATTTGACATCCTCAAGCATCTGCCCGTAATTTAATTCAATATCTAAAAATTTCACTTTTGAACTGGCAAAAGAGGAAAACACTTCAGCGGGGAATGGAAAAAGCGTTTTAGGTCTTATAAACCCAACCTTTATGCCTTCAGCCCTTGCCGTTTTTAAAGCGGATTTTGCTATGCGCGAGGAAATGCCGAAAGCGCAAAGTATAATTTCAGCATCATCTGTCATAAAGGTTTCGCATTGCATTTCTTTTTCAGCGATAGTTTTATACTTTTCTTGCAAGAGCAAATTGCGCTGTTCCAAAACTCCCTCTTTCATTCTGAGAGATTTAAGGCTTCTGGGAGCGCGCCCCGAGCATCCTGTCAAAGCCCAATCGGGCGCGGCATTTTCACTCCTAATAGGTTTATTGAGTTCAACAGGCTCCATAGTTTGCCCTATAATTCCGTCTGACAAAATCATTACCGGTATTCTGTATTTAAAAGCCAAATCAAAAGCATTGTAAGTCATTTCATACATCTCTTGAGCGCTGTTTGGGGCAAGGACGAGCATTTTATAATCGCCGTGTCCTCCGCCTTTAACCGCTTGAAAATAATCAGCCTGAGAGCCGGTGATATTGCCAAGACCAGGACCGCCTCTTTGAACATTTAATATGACGGCAGGAAGTTCTAATGCAGCCATATAAGAAAGCGCCTCTTGTTTTAAAGAAATGCCTGGGGAAGATGAGGAAGTCATAGCGCGGACGCCCGTAGCAACAGCGCCTAAAAGCATATTTGCCGCCGCTATTTCAGACTCAGCCTGCACAAAAACTTTGCCTTGTTCTACCATTACTTTTGAGAGATATTCAGGGATTTCCGTCTGGGGGGTAATTGGGTATCCAAAGTAGGCTTTTAAACCGGCGGCAAGAGCGCCTTCGCAGGCTGCTATATTTCCTTTCATTAAAGTTTTCATTTGTAGACCTCTATACAAGTGTCAGGGCATATCTGATAACAGAAGCCGCAAGAAATGCAAATATCCGCCTTTTCCGGCTCAGCGGGGTGATAACCCGCTTTGTTAAAGCCTTTGGAAAAGGACAAAACTTTTTTAGGACAGACATTTATGCAAAGACCGCAACCTTTGCACTTTTGAGAGTTAATCTTTATCATAGTGGGCTGATTTTATGTTTTTTTGACATCTTTTAGCAAAAACCGCTGCTTGTTAATACAGACTAAACAATACAATATTAACGGAGCGGGTTTTGAAAAATCAAAAATCTATCCTCTCTTTTATCCTAAATAACAAAAGCAAAAAAGAAAAAAGCAGACGGCAAAAATGGACACCCGAGCTAGCGAATGATAATACAGGGCGCAAGGCAACAGACGAAGGATTTTTGCTTTTGCGCTGTTTAATCAAGGCAATTTCTTATATATCCTAATTCCCGTCCTTTCAAAAGATTGTATAGCAAATCTCTCATCTTCATCATATTCCAACTTTGAAAAATAGACATTGTGAAAAATTTCTATTTGCCAGCCTGAATGGCAAAGCGGAAAGTTAAACGATAGCCCCCAAACGGGCGAAAAATATATATCTGATAAAGTCTGACGGCTCATTTGAGATTTAAAAGAAACTATTGAAAATCCGAGCAGAGTTTTAAAATATAAATTTTGAGCGCTGCTTTTTGGATGCGCAAGCAATACAAGAGAAGGCGAAAAGTAAGAGATATTGTTGCGGCGCTTATTTAAAATGCCGCTTTGCATCGGCAATAAATAAGATATGTCTATTCCTGCTTTTAATGCGGGCGAAAGTTTTTGTAGGTATTCTGTTGACAAGGCAAACCAGATGGAAGGAATAAAAATATAGCGCCGGCGCTGTATTAACTCTATGCCGTTAAAAAAGGCAGGCATTGTATAAATGCCCGCCTTTCTATAAAAAACAGACGCAACTGCCGCCGCATTTTCTTTTATGGAATTCAGATTTTTCTTAATAATAATTTCTTGGGTTTTATCGTTTATAGCGTCTATTTTTAATACAAAAACAAAAATGCAAAACAAACAACAAACCGCTCTCGCGCAAACCGCTTTCACTACAACAATCAGACGGCGCAAATAAAATCAGCCGCCTGTCCTCCTCTAATACAATTAACCGCGTTTTACTTTTTCATATCCGTCCCAAAGCCCCCACAAATACATAATTCCCAATGCTCTGTCATAAAGCCCATAGCCGGGACGCAAACCCGCTCTTTGTTCTTCGTCCCAAATATGACGCCCGTGGTCAGGTCTGCAATAGTATTTATATCCTGCATCGTGATATGCCTTTACAATCTCGGCTATATCAAGAGAACCGTCGCAAGAACGGTGAGAGCTCTCGGCAAAATCTCCATTAGGATAACGCAAGACATTTCTGATATGGGCAAAATAAATCCTGTCCATAAATGTTCTGATAATATCGGGCAAATTGTTTTTATCAGAAGAGCCTAATGAGCCTGTGCAGAGAGTTAAGCCGTTTGCGGGGCTGTCAACTAATTTCAAAAATTTTGCGATATTTTCTTTAGAAATTATAAGGCGGGGGAGTCCAAAAATATCCCAAGCGGGGTCGTCGGGGTGTATTGCCATTTTAATTCCGCTCTCTTCTGCAACGGGTATGATTTCGCTCAAAAAATATTTGAGATTAGCCCATAGGTCGTCTTTTGTAAAACCCTCGTAGGCTTTAAAAAGTTCTGAGAGTTTAGCAAGCCTTTCCGGCTCCCAGCCCGGCATACCGGCAAGACCTTTTTGCTTTTTCATATTTTCCATAAATTCAAAAGGATTTATAGATTCAACTTTTGATTTTTCATAAAAAAGGGCGGTAGAGCCGTCGGGAAGTTCTTTATAGAGGTCTGTCCTCGTCCAATCAAAAACGGGCATAAAGTTATAACAAATCACTTTCACCCCCGCTTTTCCTAAATTTACAATAGTGTTTTTATAATTCTCTATGTATTTTGCTCTTGAAGGAAGCCCTAATTTGATGTCTTCGTGGACATTTACGCTCTCAACTACATCGCCGTTAAAGCCGTTTTTTTTCATATAAGACATTTCTTTTTCAATTCTCTCAGGCGTCCAATAATCGCCCGCTTGAGCGTCGTGCAATGACCAAACAAGCCCCGATACGCCCGGTATCTGCTTAACAAACTTCAATGGAATTGTGTCTAACTTCTCGCCATACCATCTAAATGTCATCTGCATAATTTATTCCTCCTTTTATTTTAGAACGGACTTTGTCTTGCTGTTTTTTGCCCGCAGACAGCCGCTCTTTTATCCGTTTTTACCGCGCTGTTTTTATCTATTTTTGAACCGAATGTAAGTTTTTTTATATCAATTTTCTTGTCTAATTTATCGGGGTCTTTGAAAATATAAGGAAGCGTTGATATTTTCTTTTTGAAATCCGCCTCTCTTTTTTTATCCTCTTTAATTATAAATTGCGTTCCATTTAAATCGCTTTGGGAAGAGTTAAGTTTTTTCTCATAATAAGTTTTGAAGTCTGAATTTATTTCATAACCTATTGAATTTCTGTTTAGGTTTAATGCCGCCAATGCCGTAGTTCCGCTGCCCATAAATGGGTCTAAAATAGTTTCTCCCGTAAAAGAAAACATTTTTATAAGCCTAGCGGGCAATTCTTGCGGAAAGACCGCTATGTGAGAATCTTGCTTTGCGCCTGCAAAAGTCCAATGAGATGAAAAATACGCATTCCATTCTTGAGCGCTCATTTTTGAATTTTGTTTTTGTTCGGCAGAAACGGCGGGAGCATTGCCTTGTTTTTTAAAAATCAAAATAAATTCATAATCAATTTTTACAATTCCGTTGCGGGGATATGGATAACTGCCCATAATTACAGCGCCGCCTGTGGTATGCATTGTGGTGTGTTTTTGCCAGATGACAGCGCCCATATAATCTAAACCAAGCGCTTGGCAAAATTTAATTATTTCAGTCCTTATGGGAATTACTTTATAGCGCCCGTAATAAACGGAGCGCGCAAATTGGTCGCCTATATTTATGCAAAGGCGGCAGCCTTTATGCAAAACTCTGACGCATTCACTCCATACTAGGTTTAAATTGTTGATATAGTTTTCATAACTATCGTTAAAGCCTATTTGCCCTTCTCCGCCGTAATCTTTTAATTGCCAATAGGGCGGCGAAGTGATGATTAAATGAATGCATTCATCGTCAATTAAATCCATATTTCTGCTGTCGCCGTATATTATTTGGTGAATTGTCTTCATTGCCGTCTCTTTTGATTGAAGTTAGGAGTTTATGAGTTGCATCTGTCTTTGGCGAAGGGGCATATCAGTTAATAACGTTAAAATTTCTTTCCCTTAACTTTTAATTGCAATCTCAATTCTCTTTAAACTGGCTCTTATACAGGGCGCAATAAGCGCCGTTTTCTATTTTCAGCAATTCCTCGTGAGTTCCCGTTTCAACAATTTTGCCGTCATTTACTACTAAAATTTTATCGGCATTTTGTATTGTGCTAAGTCTATGGGCTATCACAATTACAGTTTTATTCTTCATTAAATTGTCTAATGCTTTTTGAACGACTTTCTCCGCTCTATTATCAAGGGCGCTTGTAGCCTC
>JAIRQB010000077.1 GCA_031256695.1 Elusimicrobiota bacterium
AACAAAAATTTTAATCAAAAAGGAGAAAGAAAATGATTGGTTTTATTGGTTTAGGAATTATGGGTCGTCCGATGGCTAAAAATCTCATCAAGGCAGGTCACAAACTAATAGTTTATGACAAAGTTGCAGACATCAGCGAATTCACAGCGCTCGGAGCGGAAATTGCCAAGTCAAATAAAGAAGTCGCTCAAAAAAGCGAAATTATTATCACAATGCTTCCCAATTCCCCTCACGTAAAAGAGGCTGTTTTGGGAGCGGGCGGCGTAATAGAAGGGGCAAAAAGCGGCTCAATACTTGTGGATATGAGTTCTATAGCGCCTAAAGCCTCTCAAGAAATTTGCGCGGCGCTCAAAGAAAAGGGCATTACTATGATAGACGCTCCCGTTTCCGGCGGAGAGCCTAAAGCGATAGATGGAAGTCTTGCTATTATGGCAGGCGGCGATAAAGTTGCTTTTGAAAAAGTAAAGCCTATACTTGAAAAAATGGGTTCTTCAGTGATACTCGTAGGCGGCATAGGAAGCGGCAATGTGACAAAATTGGCTAATCAAATTATAGTCGCTCTAAATATAGCGGCGGTTTCAGAGGCTTTTACTCTTGCTGCAAAGGCGGGAGTTGAACCTGAGGCTGTTTTTAACGCTATAAAGGGAGGTCTTGCCGGCTCTACTGTAATGAATGCTAAAGTCCCTATGATTTTAGACGGCAATTTTAAGCCCGGTTTTAGAATAGAATTGCATATCAAAGATTTGCAAAATGCTCTTGATACGGCTCACGAATTAAATGTCCCTATACAACTGACCGCTTCCGTTATGGAAGTTTTGCAAGCGTTAAAAGTTGATGGTTTTGCGGCAAATGACCACAGCGCCATCGTCCGCTATTATGAGAAACTTGCCAAAAAAGAGGTGAGAAAATGATGCGTTTAGAAAATAAAGTTGCTTTAGTTACTGGTTCTGCGCAAGGGCTTGGCGCCGCAATAGCAAAACTCTATGCCAAAGAAGGCGCTAAAGTTTTTGTAGCAGATTTAAAGGCAGAAATTGGCGAAAAAACCGTTGAAGAGATAAATAAAACCGCAAAAAATAAGGCTGAATTTATAGTCCTTGATGTGACAGATGAAGGCAGTTGGATAAATGCCGTCTCATCAGTCGTAAAAAGCGCGGGCAAATTGGATATTTTAGTCAACAATGCGGGCATAAATATAAGAGAGCCGATAGAAGAAATGCAGGTCAAATCTCTTGACGCTATGCTTGCTGTAAATGTCAAAGGTCCTTTTTTAGGCATAAAGCATTTCATTCCGATTTTGAGGAAAGCGGGCGGCGGCTCAATTATCAATATGTCCTCTGTCTGCGGTTTAATAGGGCATAAATATACCACTGAAGCCTATACTGTCACAAAAGGCGCGCTGACTTTGCTTACAAAAACAATAGCAGTCAGATATGCCAAAGATAATATAAGGACAAATTCCATACACCCCAGCACAGTAAACACTCCTCTTGTGCAGGAATTGTTTAAAAACCCAGACCGCAAAGCAGAAAGGCTTGGCGAAGTGCCGCTTGGACGCCTCGCTACAGATATGGACGTGGCAAATGCGGCGCTGTTTTTAGCCTCTGAGGAGGCGTCTTTTTTGAATGGGGTGGCTTTGCCCGTTGACGGCGGAACTACCGCTGATTAACAGATTTAGGCGATGCCGATTATTGAGCGGCAAGAGCGCTTCGTCTTTTTCGTTTCTGCTTCGTTGCAAGAACGCTAATGTAGCGCCGCTACACGCCGCAACCTTGCGCCTCGCAGAAACAAAAAATACTTTGCGCGGATATATGAGTTATTTGAATTAACAGAGCCCCATACTTAATTCTTGGAATTTCAAAAGTCCTTTTCGCCCATTCAGACGAGGACTTTTGAGTTCAGAGTAGCGGGCAGGGCATTGGTTTCTTTCAGAATTGCCCACTTCGCCCGCAGTTTTTATCACACCCCTATCCCCGCCGCATTTCAAAAATTCTATTTGCCCATTCCTCGCTGTTTTATTTGGTTTTGCGGGCAAACATTTTTGAGTTTAAAGGTTGCGCTATCGCGCTTGTTTTAGTTGCTCCCTTTAAAAAAGGGCGGGATAAGGCAATTGTTTCGTCTTTTCTGCTGTTGCTAAAAACGGCAAAGGATTTTTTGAGTTTAGAGGTTGGGCTGTCGCAATACCGCCGGTGTCATTCGTGAGTTGCCGCCTATTAAGTAAAACAACTCCAAAATCCGTTTTGCCGTCCCGCCTTGAAACCGCTGACAAAGCAAACCCAGTGTGTCAGCCCCAAGATGCAATTCCAAGCAGTAAGGCAACTTGAGTTGCCGTCTATAATTTAAGCAACTCAAATCACAACTCTTTTGTCTTTTGTCTTTTCAAAGGCAGAGAGGATAACGTCTTTGTTTCAGCGATAATGGATTCTGGAGTTGCTTTATTGATTAGGATTGCAACTCCCGTTGCTTTATTGATTAGGATTGCAACTCCAGTGCGGCGCAATGACAATGTGTTTTTGGGCATTGACGCCGCCGATATTGTCATACCGGCGAAAGCCGGTATCCATTTTGCCTTTGCAGTTGTTGCTTTAAAAAAGAAAACGGCATAAAGAGCAAGTCAGAACCAAGTATTAAAGTCGGCAAGCCGACACAAAGAAATAAAGTCGGCAAGAGACTTCAAAATTCTCAACTATTCATTCTCAATTTATTAAATATGTATAAGGAGCGTTTATGCAAAATCTTTTAGAGGACTTAAAAAATCTTTTAGAAAAAAGAGCGGAATATATAGAAGACGGCAAATTATTTAAAAACAAAATTGTTGAGGATGCTTTAAAACTTGAACCGTCTTTAATAAAACTTTTGCTTAAAAACAAAACTATAAAAGAAACTTTTTTTGTTGAAGCAGACGGCTTTTTAGTTTTTGACAAAATTGCATTTCAAGATTTTGTTTTAAATGAGGAATTTTTGCCGTCATCTTACACTAAATTTAAAAAGCAACTTGGTTTAGCCTCTGGCGATAAATTGTTTTGCAAAAACAGAGAAGTCTCTCTTATTTGGGCTTATAAAGACTGCATTTTAGAGGGCGGGCAGACAAAAGAGGAAACAAAGAGGGAAGAGATTTTTTACAATGAAACGCTTTCGCCTGATGAAATAAATGTTTTATTTGCTCCTAAGGTGCTGACAAAATTTGAAAGAATTTCTGCTGAAACAGCAGAAAGTCTTTTGCCGTCTACGCAACAGAGCGATAGCGCTGACAGAGCGGGGCGCTTAAATAAAAAAGAGCAAAACCGCCAGCGGCTTGCCGCAAGGTTTTGCGATACCTTAATCTCAAAAATTTCAGCCGCAAATGCGGCGTCCGAAATTTTTGAAGTTTGTGAGAAACTAAAAATGCAGGGCGATAGAGCCGCATTCAAAGAAACAAAAAGCGGCTCGGTAGCCCAACCTCTAGACTCAAAAAGCCTCTTGCCGTTTACGGCAAGAAAAGGCTTTTTGAAGAAGTCGG
>JAIRQB010000007.1 GCA_031256695.1 Elusimicrobiota bacterium
TTTTATCAAATCTCTTGTAGGCAGCAGCAGGGATATAGCGGTGATAATGTTCATAATAGCGCTGTCGGGCATTTTTGGATACGGAGTAGTTTATGACCAACTCCCCCTGCATATAGCGGGCGGACTTACAAATATTACAAGCCAGCCCGTAATAATGCTGTTTATGATTATTTTAATTCTCCTCTTTTGCGGAATGTTTATGGAGACGACAATTATCGCTTTAATTTTGACGCCTATATTTTTGCCCGTAGTAAAATCCATAGGCGTTGACCCCGTCCATTTTGGAATCATAATGATGACTATAGTGACATCAGGCATAGTCACTCCGCCCGTCGGAGTTTCTCTTTTCGCTGTGTCTTCAATTTTGGAATGTCCCGTAGAAGAGACGGCAAAAAATGAAATACCTTTTTTAGCGGCAATTATCGCCGTAGTTTTGGTATGTATTTTCTTCCCCAACTTCGTTTTATTTATCCCTAATTTAATTTTTGGGAAATAAAATTTGAGGCTATTATGATTATTACGGGAGAAATTACAGGAATTGAATATAAAAAATTACTTACAAAAGAATTGCTGAAAAACAATCTGTCTGATTTTGACATCAATTCAGCGCCGTCAAGCAGGCGGGCAACAATGATTAAAAGTCCTTTAAGATATCCGGGAGGCAAGAGCAGAGCGGTTAATTTGATGTCTCATATAATCCCTGATTTTTGCGAATACAGAGAGCCTTTTTTAGGCGGAGGCTCTCTTTTTATTTACCTAAAACAGATTTATCCTAATAGAAAATTTTGGATAAATGATTTATGCGAGGAGTTGTATCTTTTTTGGCGTTATAGCAAAACTGATATAGACAAACTTGTATCTACGATAGAAAATTGGAAAAACCGTTTTACCGACGGCAAATCCTTGCATAGATTTTTAAATGAGAATATAAAAACTTTTTGCGCCGTAGAAAAAGCCGCAGCCTTTTTTATTTATAACCGCATCACTTTTTCAGGGACAAGTTTAAGCGGCGGTTTTAGCCAAGCGGCTTTTAATGGACGTTTTACGCAGAGCAGCATAGAAAGATTAAAGCGCGCTTCCAAAATTTTAGATGAAACGCAAATAACAAATTATGATTATGAAGAATTGCTCAACGGCAACGGAAAAGATGTTTTTATTTATTTAGACCCGCCTTATTTTTCAGCCGAGAAATCGGCTTTATACGGGAAAAACGGAAAATTGCACAAAGGATTTGACCACGCCCGTTTTGCTCAACAAATTAAAAACTGCCGTCATAAATGGCTTATAACATATGACGACAATGAATACATCAAAAAATTATTTGGATTTGCAAATATCATCCCTTGGAATTTAAAATACGGTATGCGCAATGTTTTAAAGACAAGCAATCAAATGGGCAAAGAGATTTTTATCTCAAATTATTTAACGGATTTGCCGAAGCAAGAATATTTATTATTGAATTAACCTAAAATAGTTCTTTACCGTTTTGCGCAAATTAGAGGAATACTCAAGAATAAAGGCTGGACTTAAGAATTGAGGGCAAAAATGCAGGTATTAAAGAAAGACGCTAATTATCAGTCATATTATTCAAAAGATGATTTTTCATTATATTTAGGGGATTGCATTGAGATTTTAAATTCAATGCCTGAAAACTTTGTTGATATGATTTTCGCAGACCCGCCTTATTTTTTATCAAACGGCTCTTTTACTTGCCACGCTGGGCGCAGAGTTAGCGTTAAAAAAGGCAATTGGGATTTAGGCGGCGGAGCATCTGCAAATTTTGATTTTCATATAGAATGGCTCAAAGCCTGCAAGAGAGTTTTAAAACAAAACGGGACAATTTGGATTAGCGGGACTTATCATTCAATCTATCAATGCGGAACGGCTCTTGAAATAAACAACTATCACATTTTAAACGATATAGCTTGGTTTAAGCCAAATGCGGCTCCTAATTTGAGTTGCCGTTTTTTTACGGCAAGCCACGAAACTTTAATTTGGGCGCGGAAAGATAAAAAAGGCAAACACACATTTAATTACAATTTGATGAGAAACGGCGATTGGGCTGAAGATTCTTTGAAAAAAGAGGGTTTGCAGATGAGAAGCGTTTGGTCTATACCGACGCCAAAACAATCTGAAAAGAAATTCGGCAAACATCCCACTCAAAAACCTTTTAATTTATTGCGCCGCATAATTCTTGCCTCAACAAAAGAAAAGGATATTATTCTTGACCCTTTTGCCGGCAGTTCTACCACAGGGCTTGCCGCCGTATTAAACGGACGTCATTTTATCGGTATTGACAATGAAAAATCATATCTTGATTTATCTATAAAGAGATTTGAGAATTTGAAACAAACAGACGAGGAAACCGCTCTCAATAAGTTGTTTTATAAGAAGGCAAATAGGCTGAAGTTAAAATAGAGTTTAACGGAATTTTAGATGTCTAAAAAACAAATAATAGAAACTATTTTTAATATCTGTATCAAAAGCGGAAACTTTGTTTTTGATAATAATCTCGTGAAGGATATTGTCAAACAACAAAAATCAAATACAAATCCATATGATATGACCAAAATAGACGACATATCTAAATTGCCCGCAGAAATAGTTAAAAAAGATTATTTCATCGCTCATCTCGGCGGAGGGAAACATAAATTTATCAAGGGAATAGACAAGGTTTATCATACTTTTGAGCCTATAGAAAAAGAGGAAATAATAGAGTGGCAATATAGACCCAGCATTTTAAATGACTTTTCAATATCGGAATCAGGCATTTTGTCGCTTGTAAATAATCATAGGATTGTTCACGATTTTTTATACCAAGATTATGTCGGCATAGTTCCAAAAATGTATAACAGCGAAAGAAAAAGAGGAATTTCTTTTGAATACTTTATAGATGACGAAAAATTAACTTTTCAAAATCTGCAAATAGAGATAGATATGACTTTGGAATATGACGGCTATGTGACAGTTTTTGAAGGAAAAAATGCGCCGCCGAATAAATGGACGGCAACCTTTAATATATATCAACTTTATAATCCTTTTAGGTATTACTATGAACTAAAACAAGACAATAAATTAGATATTCAGAAATTGACCGCCTGTTATCTCATTAGACAAAAGTATCAAGACACCTCTACTATAAGATTGTATAACTACTCTTTTGAAAATCCATTAGATATAACAAGCGTCAAATTGTTAAAGAAACGCGAATACCGCTTAAAACGCAAAGGTTTTGAAAATGAATAATTTAATCAACAATATTTTTAACGAAGATGTTTTTTTAACTCTTAAAAAACTGCCCGACAATAGCGTCAATATGATTTACGGCGATCCAGATTACAATGTCGGCATAAATTATGCGGGCGCAAAATACACTCAGAAATGGAATGATTATATTGATTGGTATATAAAATTATCGCAAGAGTGCATAAGAGTTTTAAAACCCGAAGGCAATTTATTTATGCTCAATTATCCAAAACAAAACGCTTATTTACGCGTCAAATATCTTGATGAAAATGCTTTTAATGTCTTTGACTATGTTTGGGTTTATAATACGAATGTCGGGCATTCGCCTAAAAAATTTACGACGGCTCACCGCTCAATACTCCATATCACAAAATCAAAAAACAATAATTTTTATAAAGAACAGGTTGCCCTTCCTTATAAAAATTTAAACGATAAAAGAATCAAACAAAATATAAAAAACGGTTCTTGCGGAAGAATGCCTTATTCTTGGTTTTATTATGATTTAGTTAAAAATGTCTCAAAGGATAAGACTTTTCATTCTTGTCAGATACCGCTTAAATTGACGGAAATGCTTATTAAAGCGGCGACAAAAGAAAACGATTTAGTCTATATATTATTCGGCGGGTCAGGCTCGGAAATTGTTTTGTGCAAAGAATTGAAAAGAAATTTCATATCAAGCGAAATTCACAAACCTTATTACGATATGATAATAAACAGATTAAATAACTATGGACGCATAGATGAAAAATACAAATTGAAATTTAAAAAGGATTATGTTTTTTCTATGCCGCAACAGTTTTTATTATGAAAGGGACTTGAAATTGAAAAATTAACCCAAAAACAAGGAGAAGGAAAATGTCAAAAATAAATGTATTAAATGAAAAATGCTTAGGATGCGGGCAATGCGCGCCGTCTTGTCCTTTCGGAGCAATTTCTATGATTGAAAGACCGGAGCATCCTAAAAAATTGAAACTTGCCGTAATTGACTTAAACAAATGTTCTTATTGCAATTCTTGCGTTGAGACTTGCAAATTCAAGGCTATAGAAATGCAAAAAGACGAGGTGAAAGCCGCAGTAAACAAAGATGATTACAGAGGAGTTTGGGTATATGCGGAGCAAAGGCATAGCGAAATTTCAAAAGTTGTTTTTGAACTTTTAAACGAGGGGAAAAAGTTGGCGCAAAAATTAAATGTCCCTTTGAGCGCCGTGTTGATAGGAAACTCTATAAAAGACAAAGCGGCGGATTTAATTGCCCGCGGAGCAGATAAAGTTTATGTATGCGACAATCCAATTTTGGCTGAATTCCAAGACGAGCCTTATAGCGCTGTTTTGACAAAACTTATAGAGCAAGAAAAGCCTGAGATTGTTTTAATGGGCGCGACAAATATAGGACGCTCTTTTGCTTCAAGAGTAGCCGCAAGAATAGGAACAGGTCTTACAGCGGACTGCACGGCATTAGATATTGACGCGGAAACAAGAAATTTACAGCAGACCCGCCCCGCTTTCGGCGGAAACATTATGGCTACAATTTTAACACCAAGGCACCGTCCGCAGATGGCGACAGTCCGCCATAAAGTTTTTAAAGAAGCGCAAGCAACTGAAGGCGCAAAAGGGCAAACGGTTGATTTTGCCTTTGATTTTTCAATCTTAAAAAACAGGACGAAATTTTTGGAATTCATAAAAGACGAAGGCTCAACTGTAAATCTTTCAGATGCAGATATTATAGTTACGGGCGGGCGGGGAGTAGGCGGTCCTGAAGGTTTTAAAGTTATAAAAGAACTTGCCGATTTATTAGGCGGGGCGGTAGGCGCTTCAAGGGCGGCAGTTGACTCGGATTGGATACCTTATTCTCATCAAGTAGGGCAGACGGGGCGGACAGTAGCGCCTAAAGTTTATATAGCCTGCGGAGTTTCTGGGCAAATCCAGCATTTAGTCGGTATGAGTTCCTCTGAAATTATCGTCGCTATAAATAAAGACGCCTCTTGCCCAATGATGCAGACAGCCACATTTGCTTTGGAAGGCGATTTGTTTGAGATAATACCTGCGATAATAAAAACTATAAAAAGTTAGAGGTTTTATATGAATGCTCCCAAAAAAGAATATTATAAGCCGATGCACACCGCAGAGCATATCTTGAATCAAACTATGATTAGAATGTTCGGCTGCGGACGTTCCCGCAATGCGCATATTGAGGAAAAAAAGAGCAAATGCGATTATTTTCTAAAAGAAGCGCCGAGCGCAGAGCAGATACTTGAAGTTGAAAAGAAAATCAATGAAATAATAAAACAAAATCTGTCCGTGACTGCAGAAATTGTAAATAGGCAAGAGGCAATAAATTTAGTTGATTTAAGCAAACTCCCTCAAGATGCGGGGGATACTTTGAGAATAGTAAAAATAGGCGATTATGATATTTGCGCCTGCATCGGAGAACACGTAGAAAAAACCGGGGAATTGGGCGGATTTAAATTTATCAGTTTTGATTTTGCAGACGGCAAATTGAGAGTCCGTTTTAAACTGTTATAGATTTAAAATCAAAAATTTATTGTTGCAAACTCGTCAAAATTAACTTTTGCAATGGCGGCGCTTGGAAGAATTAAAATCAAATAAGGCATTGATTTATTGAATTATGCCGGGCGCTTGCAATTGTAAGCGCTCAAAAAAACAAATAATAAGAGAGGATAAAAAATGGAACAAAAAGATAGAACGGCGGCTTTTTTAAATCTTTATGCAAAATATTTTCCGCCTGAAAATATAATAGAAATAAAAATGATTTTAGAGGGATTAGATGAAAATCAATATGCTGTATTGTCAGCGTCTGAGTTTAGAGATCCTGTTTTAATGCTTATAATTTCCATAGTGGGCGGATATTTCGGAATAGACCGCTTTATGCTCGGGCAAATAGGGCTTGGAATACTTAAACTTATTACGGGCGGGGGTTGCGGAATTTGGTGGATAGTTGATTTATTCTTAATTCAGAATCTGACGAAAAAGAAAAATTATGAAAAGTTCTGCTATGCCGTAGCGGCGGGGCAAAGGACAGCGTCTTTTTCTGTAGACGGCGATAGATAATTGAGAAAAATTATAAATTGCAATTTGGGAGTATAGAGTTATGAATTCAAATAGTTATGAGCGCAGAGTTATGGGTTATGACATAGCGTCGCCACGCCACGCCACGCCACGCCACGCCACGCCACGCCACGCCACGCCACGCCACGCCACGCCAACACTTTTCGCTCAAGCATATTTGGGCTGACAAATCAAATTTAGTTCCGCATTTTCCCGCCGGTGTCATTGCGGCGGAAGCCGCAATCCATTTTCGCCGTTTCCTTTCTTTTCTCAAAGGCAAAAAGCAAAAAAGTGAACTTCTCATAACAAAAATGGATTCCGTCTTGCGCGAGTTGCAAAACCAATATGTAATGCAACTCAAGAATGACACTGCCCTTGGTGTCATTGCCGCGAAAGTCGCAATCACTGTTTATGCAAAAGCCCAACCCCCAGGTGTCATTGCCGAGTTGCAAAACCAAGATACAAGGCAACTTGAGTTGCTTTTGTATATTGTTTTGCAATACAAGGAAGTCGCAATCCATTTTTGTAATAAGTCTTTTGCCGTCTTTACTTCTTGGCAGTCGGCTGCCGTCTTTACTTCTTGGCAGTCGGCTGCCGTCTTTACTTCTTGGCAGTCGGCTTCCTCTTTTCGCCGTTTGCCTGTAATTCTTGTTTCTCAACCCACAAAAAAGTCCTTAAATGCTTGTCAGCATTTAAGGACTTTTTTATTTGCAATAAAAAACTGCCTATTAAGGCATAAATAGGGAGTTTTATAATGAAAATTTTCAAAAGTTTTCACATTTCAAAACACGCAGTTTTTTTAACGATGCTTTTATGTCTTGTTTTTTTGTCTATTGTGGAAAGTTGGGCAGACAGATGGACTTCTTGGACTTCAAACACTAATTGGAATTTGACGCAAGACACTCATATAACAGGATATAGTTATGATAGCGGCGGCGCCGCAATATCAGTATCAAATTCCGTCATTGATATAAACACTAATGCCTTTATTTTGTCTTTTATAAATAATAGCGCAGGTAATTTCGGCGGCGCTATTTATAATTCCAATTCAACAATGACTTTTAATAATAGTTCAATAACATTTAGCGGCAATGCCGCTAATAGTTACGATGATTACGGCGATTTCGGCGGCGCTATTGCGAATTACAATTCAATAATGACATTTAACAATAGTTTAATTACATTTAGCATCAATAGTGTGGGCAATACTGCATATCACTACCGCGTGGGAGGCGCTATTTATAATTCTTATTCAACAATGACATTTAACAATAGTTCAATTATTTTTATTGGCAATAACGCAAATGGCCACAGTAGCGGTGGCGCTATTGCGAATTACAATTCAATAATGACATTTAACAATAGTTTAATTACATTTAGCGGCAATAGTGTAAATGGCTACGGCGATGGCGGCGCGATTGCTAATGAATTCCTTTCAATAATGACATTTAACAATAGTTCAATTACATTTAGTGGCAATAGTGCGGACGATAGGGACGGTATAGGCGGCGCTATTACGAATTACAGTTCAACAATAACTTTTAATGATAGTTATATTCTTTTCAAATACAATATTGCAGCAAGAGCAGGCGGCGCTATTGATAATTATTATTCACCAATGACATTCAATAATAGTTCAGTTACATTTAGCAATAATAACGTCGCAGGTGAGGACGATGATTACGGAGGTTACTACCACGGTGGTGGCGCAATTTACAATAATGATTCAACAATAACTTTTAATGATAGTTATATTCTTTTCAAAGGCAATATAGCGACAACTTCAGGCGGCGCGATTTTTATTTATCGCGGCAAAGTTACAATGCGGGCTATTACAAAAGACATTGATTTTATCGGCAACAGAGCAAATGGCAAGCCAAATGATATTCATATGTCAGACTATGGCAACAACTTATTAGAACTCTTTGCCGAGCAGGGAACAATAAGGATGGCAGGCGGGATTACTTCGCAAGGCAATAATAATGTCATCAATAATAATGTCATCAAGAAGCAAGGCAATGGCTATTTGATTTTTGGGAGCAAGGCAATCATTAAATTAGCAAACACAGACAGCAATAAATTTGAAATAGAGGCAGGCGCAGTTGTCTTTCACCCCGCGGCAAGCACAATTGGATATTTAAGCATAGCGGGCAATGCGGCAATCAGAATAAATGCCGATTTTGAAGGCAACAGAACAAGCAAGTTTTATCTAAACACTGTTGAAATTTTGCCTAATGCTGTTTTGATTGCCGATATAGTAGGCGGTTCAAGCGCAACGATGACAGCATATATAAGCAGTCGCGCATTTATTTACACAATAAATAAGAGCGGCGCTTTCACAACTATTCTCGGTGGGCAGTATGACTATGAATTTAAATGGTTAGATGAAGTAGGCGGCGGATATAATTGGGTTGGATATTTGATTTATAAGGATTTTGACGGAAACAAACAGCCTTTACAGCCTATACCTGACCCCGACCCTGACCCTGACCCAAATCCCTCTATAAAAAGCAGAGGCAATTTCTATGCCAATCTTGCTTCGCTCGGCGCAAAAGCAGATTTTCTGCCCGACAATTTAGACAATTTAATTCAAACGCCGTCGGCAGCAAAAGATAGCGAAAATGCTTTTTGGTTTAATGCTGATTTTGCTTCTTTGACAAACGGCGATTTAGGCGGCGGGGTTATAGGTT
>JAIRQB010000042.1 GCA_031256695.1 Elusimicrobiota bacterium
TAAAGTGTGTCTGATAGAGTAGTTGTTATGCCGTTATAAGACACAACAGAGTATGAGATATTTGAAAAAAGAAAAAAGAGAGGCAAAATAAATGCCACTCTTTTTAAGGCAAGAAGTAAAGGCAAACGGCGAACAGGGATTGCGGCTTCCGCCACAATGACACACGGGGCTTGGGCTTTATTACAAACTGTGATTGCGGCTTCCGCCGCAATGACACCGGCGGGACGCAAAGCAAAAGCGTCTCTTGCAAAAGACAGAAGCCTTTTTGACATTTGCAATACGAAAGAGAAAAGACGGAAACAAAAACAGCAAAAAGCATTATCCACATTGCGGCGTGCGCAAACACACAGCGCGCCGCAATCCATTTTTGTTATAAGGCACTCACCGTTTTCTGCCGTTTTCTTTCCAAAGGCAAAGACAACAGGGATTCCCGCATTCTTGAGTTGCCTTGTATCTTGGTTTTGCAACTCGGGAATGACACTGGAGGTTTGGGCTTTGACGCCAGTTCCTGTGTCATACCGCCGCAAGATGCAGGTATTATTATTCAAGTATTTAGTCTTATCCATTGAAACTCCTATTTAAAATTGGCGGGCGCTTATTGCGCTCAAGCAGACTCAACAACTGATGTCAACTTTTGCTTTGAATTAAGCGCGCCAAGTATCAAGGCATCTGCCGACACGAAAAAGCAAGGTCGGCAGCCGGCGAGAGGATTTGAACCTCCGACCTACTGCTTACGAAGCAGCCGCTCTACCGCTGAGCTACACCGGCAAAAATGCCAATTTCATTCTGAAATATATGCCAAATTTTCATCTATTTTATTGACTTTTAAACGCGCTTGAAAGAGCCTTTCTTTTATTTTTTCAATTTCAGCCTCAGGCGCTTTGCTTATAAAATTCTCATCTTTAAGTTTGCTTTCCGTCCTTTGAAGTTCAAGAGATATTTTTTCACGCTCTTTTTGCAGCCTCGCTTTTTCTTTATCTATGTCTATAAGACCTTCCAAAGGAACAAAAATTTCAAAACCCTCTGTCAAAGCAACGGCGCAATTTTTGGGACGTTTTATATCTTTCGCATATTCAATTTTTTCTATTTTCGCTAAACGCTTTATATAAGACTCGCTTTCTGACGCGGCATTTCTTTTCTTTTCATCTAAAACATTGAAAACAACATTTATATTTGAGGCAAGCGGTATATTTATTTCGCTTCTCAAAGCCCTAATTGCCGCTATGATATTTTGTATTGAAAGCATTTTGCCCAAAACTTCGTCTGCATTTTTAATTTTCACATTTTCTATAAAAGAGGTTTTGCTTATAATTTCTCCGCTTTTATTTTTCAAAGCGCCGTCAAGCGCCTGCCAAATTTCAGAGGATATGAAAGGCATAATCGGATGCAATAATTGCAGAGAGCCTTTTAAAATATAGATAAGGATTGAAAGGACTTGCCTCTTTGTCTTTGCGTCTGAACTTGCGGCGCGCGCTTTTGAAATTTCAATATACCAATCGCAAAATTTATTCCAAAAAAAATCGTAATTTTCTCTTGCCGCTCCGTCTATGTCATAACTTTCGTATAGAGATTTTATTTTGCGCGAAGTTTTTTCAAATTCAGCAAGAATCCATTCGTCCGCCATTTCTACGGGCTTAATATCTTCGTCTATTTTATCTAAACCTTCCATATTCATAATTATAAAACGCGAAGCATTCCATATCTTATTGGCAAAATTCCTCGCCGATAAAAAAGAATCTTCTGAAATTTGCATATCTCTGCCGGGAGCCGCGCTTTGAGCGAGGGCAAAACGCAAAGCGTCCGCGCCGAATTTTTCAATCATCAAAAGAGGGTCAACGACATTGCCTAAAGTTTTAGACATTTTCTTTCCGTGTTTATCTCTAACTATGCCGTGTATAAAAATATGCTTATACGGAACGTCTTGCATAAATTCAAAACCAAATTGAACCATTCTCGCAACCCACAAATATAGTATTTCGTGTCCTGTCGCAAGCGTTGACGTCGGATAGAAATACTTTAAATCCTCATTTTCCTCGTCTATGCCCCAATTAAAAACAGATATGGGCCACAGGGCGGATGAAAACCAAGTGTCTAAAACATCCTCATCTTGCTTTATATCCATTCCTCCGCAATGCGGGCATTTTGAAGGCTCTTCAAGAGAGGCAAAAGGCGGGCAGCCTTTTTGACAATAATAAATAGGCAATCTGTGACCCCACCAAATCTGTCTGCTTATGCACCAATCTTTTATATTTTCAAGCCACAATGTATAAGGTCTTTTCCACGACGGCGGGAAAAATTGAGTTTCATTGTTTTCAGCCGCTTGCGCCGTCCGTTTAGACATTTCAGAAACATTTAAAAACCATTGAGAAGACATCAAAGGCTCTATTGTAGACGAGCAGCGGTAACATCTGCCGACAGAATGCTGATAGTTTTCTGTTTCCAATAAGAAGCCGTTTTTTTCTAAATCCTCAACTATAATTTTTCGCGCTTCTAAAACTTTAAGACCATTGTATTTTTCAGGGGAATTGAAAATTTTCCCTTCAGTATTTATTACTTCAATATATTGCAGATTATTCCTTTGCGCTATGGCATCGTCGGCGCTGTCGTGAGCGGGAGTGACTTTTAAAGCGCCCGTTCCAAAACTTTTGTCAACGGCAAAATCTGCAATGATTTTAATTTTTCTATCAGTTAGAGGAAGCAAAACAGTTTTGCCTATTAAATCAATATATCTTTCATCGCGGGGATTTACCGCTATTGCCGTATCGCCGAGCATAGTTTCAGGTCTTGTCGTAGCGATAGTTATATATCCGTTGCCGTCGGTAAAAGGATATTTTATATGCCATAGATTTGAACTTTCGCTTTCATATTCTACTTCGCTGTCAGACAGCGCTGTGCCGCAATTACAACACCAGTTGACAAGTCTTTTTCCTCTGTAAATTAGATTTTTTTCAAACAATTTGACGAAGGCTTTTCTGACCGCTCTTGAGCGGCTTTCGTCCATTGTGAAAGCCGTCCTGTCCCAATCCAAAGCGCAACCCAATTTTTTCAACTGCTCTAAAATAGAATCGCCCGTCTCTTGCCGCCATTGCCGCATTGTTTCTAAAAACTTTTCGCGTCCCAAACTGTTTTTTGTTTTGCCTTCTTTTTTTAAAAGTTTTTCAACGACATTTTGCGTGGCAATGCCGCCGTGGTCTGTGCCTGGGACCCATAAAGTATTGAAGCCCTGCATTTTTTTAAAGCGGATAATAATATCTTGCAAAGTATTGTTTAAAGCGTGTCCCATATGCAAAACGCCCGTGACATTAGGCGGCGGAATTACGATACTAAAAGGCTTTTTATTTTTATCAATGCGGGCTGAAAAAGTTTTATTTGCAATCCAAAACTTGCTCCATTTTTCTTCAACTTCTTTAGGACTATAAGTTTTTTCCATTTTTCCTCTTTGTTAAATTGAACAGTTTCTTATCTGAAACAGAGCCTCTTTTACAAAATCAAAAATATTAGATTTTCCATCGGAAAGCGGCTTTTTTAATCTGAAACCAAAATCTCTGCCTTGCATAAATTCTATTGACGAGATTGCGGATTTTATCAATTTCTGAAAATCAAACTTTGAAAAATCCGCATCTTTATAAAAACGCACAGCGATATGGGTTTCGCTTTCATCTAAAGATTCTATATTCAACTTTTCTGCTTGCAATTTTATCTGCGCTATTTCAAACAATAATTCCGCTTCTTTCGGCATTTTTCCAAACCTGTCTACAATTTCCTCTTTTACGGTTTTTATGGTTTCTAAATTAGACGCTTGAGCAATTTTCCTGTAAAACAAAACTCTCAAATTTTCATCGGGGATATATTGAGAGGGCAAAAGAGCCGAGACTTTTAAATTTATAGCGGCGCTTCTTTCTTTTTCTTGCGGTATATCGGCTTCCTCTTTAATTTTGCTCCCTTCTTCCTCTAATAAATTTACAAACATATCGTATCCTATATCTCTTACAAAGCCGTGTTGATTTGCGCTAAGTATTGCGCCCGCGCCTCTGATTTCTAAATCTTTCATAGCCAGCCTAAAACCAGAGCCTAATTGATTAAATTCTCTCATAGCCTCCAGCCTTTTTACCGCGCCTTCAGTCAAATTTTTATTATCGTAAAACATATAGCAATATGCTTTTTGAACATTGCGCCCTATGCGCCCGCGCAGTTGATATAGTTGAGACAATCCAAAATTTTGAGCGTCCTCAATTATCATAGTGTTTACAGTGGGTATATCAAGACCCGACTCTATTATAGTGGTAGCCAATAGAATATCGTATTCCAGATGGATAAATTTCCACATCATATTTTCAATATCGTCTCCTTTCATCTGTCCGTGTATTATTCCAAGTTTTATGTCGGGCAGCAGTTTTTTAATTTCCTCCGCTTTGTTAAACATAGTTTCTATTTTATTGTAGACGTAGAAAACTTGACCGTTGCGGGACAACTCAGCCTCAATTATCTGTTTGACAAGATTAGAATCGTATTGAGATAAGTGAGTTTCTATCGGAAGCCGTCCAAGCGGCGGCGTTTCTATTACCGATAAGTCTCTAAAGCCCGACAGAGCAGACGACAATGTGCGCGGTATGGGAGTTGCCGACATCATCAAAATGTCTATATTTTTTTTTAGATTTTTTATTTTTTCTTTTTGCTTGACGCCGAAACGGTGTTCCTCGTCTATTATTAAAAGCCCTAAATTCTTAAATTCTATTTTCTCTTGAAGCAAGGCGTGCGTCCCTATAATGATGTCAATTTTCCCGTCTTTTAAATCTCGGATAATTCTCGTTTTTTCTCTCGGGGTTTGAAATCTGCTCAAAACCTCTATGCGCGTAGGGAAAGGCGAAAGCCTGTCCTTAAAAGTTTCAAAATGCTGATGAGCCAAAATTGTGGTAGGTGATAAAACAGCCGTCTGTTTTCCCGCGCATACAATTTTGAAAGCGGCGCGGACGGCGACTTCAGTTTTCCCGTATCCGACATCGCCGCAGACGAGCCTCTCCATTGGGAAAGCCCTTGCAAAATCGTTTTTTATATCGGATACGGCTTTCATTTGGTCGGGCGTTTCCTCGTATTCAAAAGAATCGGCAAGTTCTCTTTCCCAAACGGCGTCCTCCTTAATCGGCTCTCTGCGGACAAGACTTCTTTGAGCGTATAGATGCAATAATTTTTCCGCAAATTCTTTAGCCGCCTCTCTTGCCCGCGACTTAATTCTATCCCAAGCCGATGTGTCCATAGAATAGAGTTGCGGACGGACGCCCTCTACTCCGATATATTTTTTTACAGAGTTTATATTGTCGGGCGCTATGTATAATTTATCGCCTTTGGCGTATTCTAAACATAAAAATTCAGACATTTTGCCTTCGCTCAAAACTGTTTTTAATCCTAAATATCTGCCTATGCCGTATCTTTCGTGAACTGCATAATCGCCTTTTGAAAGTTCATAAATTCCCTCAAGCCTTCTGCCGCCTTTTACTTTCGGAAAACTTATATGCTTTCTCTTGTAAAACATTTCGCGGGAAGAAATATAAATAGTTTTTTCTTCTTCAAAGCAAAAACCTAAAGAAAGCGGCGCTAAAATTATTTCAACATTCTTAAAATTATGTCTTTGAGCGCTTAAAATCTCTATTATTCTCTCGCGCTCTCCGCTATTTGCGCAAAAGAGTTTGACGGCATAACCGGCTGCGTCAAATTCTTTTATTGATTTTGCGAAATAATCAGCATTTCCTTGGAAGCCCGTAAAACTCTTATAGTTTTGGAATTGCGCTTTAGGATTTAGCGGGTCATTTATTAAAACTTCAAAGTTTTCAAAAGCAGTTTTTTGTTCTTGCGAAAGCGGATAATCAAAAAAGAGCAAACTGTCTGCAGAAAAATAGTCTTTAATTGAGGCGGTATTGTTTTGAGAATTGATTGAAAGGATTTTTATATCAGGAAGGAATGTTTTTGAGAGTTGGCTTTGCGGGTCAAAGGTTTTGATGATTTCAATTTTGTCATATTCAAATAAAATGCGGACTGGCGCTTCAGAGGAAGCAGCCCAAATGTCAACGATATCGCCTCTTGCGCTAAATTGCAAAGGTTCGTCCGTAAAATCTGAGCGGCTATATCCGAATTCAGACAATGTTAAAATTAAATCCTCAAAGTTATAAGTTTGCCCGGTTTTTATAATTAAACTGTCGGCTATATCAGGCGCAGACACTTGACAATCAAAGGACTTTTCATCGGCGCAGACGAT
>JAIRQB010000046.1 GCA_031256695.1 Elusimicrobiota bacterium
GGCGCAAACACATAGCGCTGCCGCAATCCCTGTTTACCTTTTCCGTTAACTAAAACATCGGCAAGCCGAGACTAAGTATTAAACTCGGCAAGCCGACGGCAGACAAATCATAAAAAAGGAGACTGCAATGGGATTATTCGGATTAGGAGGGAGTTCAAGCGGCGCGTCTGCGCCGACATATGACGAGCAGAAAGCATTTGAAAGTCAAAGCAAAGCGGCGCAGGCGCAGCAATATGGAATGAAGAGCGCCTTTGGCAATGTAAACTGGACTGGTTCTTTTGATGACGGCACGAGGCAGATGGAAATAGAATTAAGTCCATTTGAGCAGGCAAAACTTGACGCCGCGCAAGGAATGCTGGGCAGTTTATCCAGTATGTATGGCGATGATACGGCAAAGAGAGCAGAAGAGGCGGTCTACAATCAATTTGCGCAGAAAAACGATGCATTATTTAAACAGCAAAAGAATGATTTACACGACCAACTTATAAATCAAGGGCTTGCTGTAGGTTCAGAGGCATACAATAAAGCGATGCAGAATATGGACGCATCGCAAAACGATGCGCGTTTAGCGGCGCAAAATCAAAGCGTTTTAACTGGTTCTCAAACAAAGAGCAATGAATTAAACAATGCTCTAACGCTTTTTGGGACTATGCAAAACATAAACAATCCCATTTCAAGTTATATGCCCGGCATAGGCACATCGGGCTTTGCAGACAATTACACTAAAGGTTTTGACGCAAGTATGGACACCTGGAAGACGCAGGCTCAAATAGACGCTCAAAACAAAGCAAGCAATAACAGTATGCTAGGCGGTTTATTAAACGGCGCAATGCAAGTAGGTTTCGGCGCGCTGACAGGCGGGGCGGGACCCGCCGCCCTTAGCGCGCTTGGAGCGGCAGGCGGCGGAAGCGGCGGTCTGGGATTAAGTAATTTAATGAATCCGACTGCGGCTTTAAGTTCTCTCTCAGACGAGCGCGCAAAAGAAAATATAGAGCCTGTCGGGCGTTTAAATAACGGGCTGACAGTCTATAAATTCAATTTTATAGGGCAAGAAGAAACGCATATAGGCTTAATAGCGCAAGAAGTTTTAGAAGTAATGCCCGAAGCCGTCTATGAAAATGAGGACGGTTTATTAGAAGTAGATTATGATTTAGCAACACAGAAGATAGAAGAAAATGAAGGCAGTTCTCAAGAAAGGGGGATATAAAAATGGGATTTTGGAAGAAGTGTTTTGGCAAAAATGACCACGGCGCGGCAATAATAAATTCAAAATTGACAATTCATAACACAGACGAAACGGCGCACGCAGACATCAGGCAAGACATAGCAGACACAATAGCGGCAGCGCAAAAGTGGCTTTCTGCAGTTGAAACTCTTGCGGATTTAACAACTCCCGCAGATACAGATAAAACATATCTTTGCCGAGTAGTTAGCGAAAACAATGTCTATCAATGGGCGGCGGGGGATACGCAATGGCGTCTGTATAGCGAAAATACCGATTATATAGACGAGGACGAATTAGACGATGCAATTTCAGCCCATAACACAAGCGCAAGCGCTCACGCAGACATCAGGCAAGACATAACTACAAAAATATCACATCACAATACAGACTCAGACTCTCACGAGGACATAAGGTTAATGTTTCAAGGATTAGCCTCAAATGCCACGGTTACCGATAGAATATCAGCGCATAATTTAAGCCCTAGCGCTCATACCCCGATACAAGACAAGATAAGCGAAGAGATTACAGCGCACAATACAGATGCGGCGGCGCACAATGTAGATTTAGGAACGCCTATCACAAATGACGCAATAATGGAAGGCGTCAATTCAACAAAGGCTATTTTGACAAGACACAACAATAACTTGAAATATTGTTTCAATAGTTTCGGCACAAAAAACTATATGCATAATTTTTTAATTAGAAGCGGCGATAGTTGCATTGCTTTTACAATATCTACCGCTGGGACTGCGCCTATTACTACGGCAAGCGCCCTGCTCAAAACGCTCAAATCTTACGGAGTATTTGAAATAGCAAATAAGCAAATAACTGCTACTGGGCATATAGTAGATGGCGGTTATACTTGCGCGGTGACATTAGCCGGAGAGGGCAGAAACCCTATTTTAAGTTGTTATTTAATAGCGACAGACGGCGGCGATTCATCTGTATATTTAGATTTCAGTTCGGCGATAATAATGGATACCGTTATATAAGAGTTAGGAGTAAATAAATGGAACTCGCGCATTTAATTATCAGCATATTAGGCAATACGCAATTAGGGGTATTCAGCAGTATTTTGACAATGCCTATACTTGCCTATATTCTAAAAGACTTAAATGCTATGCGGCGGCAAGACAAAAAGAGGGATGAGGCTTTAATGAATTTATTAGAGGGCAAAATAATAGAAATACACAGCGAGGTAATAGAGTGCAAAGACGATGCGGATTTAATGAGCGATGAGAAAATAGAGAGTTGTTTTGGCTGTTATAAATCCTACAAAGAGATGGGCGGGAACGGCTTTATAGAGAGAATGATTGAGGATGTAAAAGAAATAAGAAATAAGAAATTGAGACGTTAAAAGAATTCCATCCTTGTCTGTAAAAGGGCAAGTTTCCCCCGCCATTTGCGCTATAAAGACGTCTATTAGTGATGGCTGATAGCCGTCAAGCAATGGCGGGGACACATTTTTACTGAAACGTCGGCAAGCCGAGACCAAGTATTAAATTCGGCAAGCCGACGAAGTTGGCAGCCGACACCGAAACTTTTAACTCAACAAGGAGTAAGGAAATGATAATGGAAATAATAAGCGCGGCAGTGCCGCTTTTAAGCAATGCAGGCAAAGTGGTAAGCGGATTAAAAGAAAAAAAGATAGAAGCCGAGATGGCAAATTCTGAAAATGCAATCAAAATAATGGAAATCAAAAAAGAAATGTTTTCATTGCAAATAGAAGCCGAGAAAGCGAGGATGGAAAAAGATAAAACAACTTGGTTTAGCGGCATAAAATGGGTGGACGCATTAAAGACTTCAATACCTACGGCATTTGGCATTGTCGGCATACTTGTAGTTATAAGAGCGCTGTTTGGCAATAATGCATATGATTTGGATATGCAAAGCATAGTAAATAGCGTCTTGCTTTATTTTCTGTCGTCTTTTTCATCTTATAAATGCTTTAAGAATTGAATAGAAAGGTTTTAGGAATTTTAAACTATTGCGGTTGTATAAAAATAAATTTTTTCAGTTTATTGTCAAACTTATAATTGGCGCTGTCCCATTTATTAGGTCTTATAAATTGATTACAAGTATTTGGCAGTTGAGAATTCAAAAGCGTTTTTCTTTTCATTTTGTAATGCTTGTGAGCATTGTTTATTAAATCGTTCGCAGGATTATCGCAAGGCGGCAATATCGCTATAACCTTATCGGCAAAAATAGATTTGATTGCGCTTATAGGCGGTATTAAATCGCTGTCAGCGGATATTATTATAGCCTCGTCAAAAGTATTTTTATAAGCATTTTCAAATAAAGATATGGCTAAATTGACATCAGTTAATTTTTCCTCGTGATAAATAAAATCTTGTTGACACAAAGGACATTTCTTAGACCTTTTCTTAAATTTTCCATACATTACGTCTATTTCAGTTTTACATTGAAACAATAAAGCGTTGATATATGTTTGTTGCCTAACCCGAGATTCAGGCTTCCACGATAATGCCGTGAAATATTTAATGCCCGCAAATATATCGTGCGCGGTATCAACATAGCGGCAACATAACTCTAATAAATTAAGCCATTTACAATTTTTGAACTGGACATCAATTTCCGATAGTCTATCTATAGAATGATACAAGTTATATCCATCTATAAAAAACATTTTGCGGATTTTACTCATTGATATAAATCCTTTCCAAAAAAAATCCCCAAGCCGCCGAAGCAACTTGGGGGAACAGTTAAATCTATTCAAAGTAACTGTGATGGTAAGGGGAGTATATATAATTTTCATAAAAACTCAAAAAAAGGAGTAAAAATGTATAAATGCCGTCATTTCACAATCAAAGAGTTAGTAAATCCTGCCTTTTTAAAATTGACAAGCGAGGCAATTCTATGGAGTATTTTTGACGAGCGTCTTTTAAAACTTGCAGACGCTATAAGAGAACAAATTGGAAGTATTATTATAAATGGCGGCGGGCTGACAGACTGCGGATTGCGGCAAAACGACAGCGCAACGGGCGCGGGGTTTTCTGCTCACAAATACGGACGGGCGCTTGACCTTCATATTTGCAGTATTGAAAACAAGAAACTTGATAAGCCCGCTAAAACAAGCGAATATGAAAAACTCCGCTCCTCTTTGCTATCAGACCCCGCTTTCAATATCTTAAACTTTGAGATAAACATTTATTGGCTACATATAGACACTTTCAACAGGCAAAATCGGCTGTTTTTGCCGTAAAATAAAATAAAAGGAAACAATATGACAAAAGAGGACATTTTAAAAACAGCGGGCGGGATAGGGGCAAACATAGCGGAAGGCGCTACATTTGGTCTTGGCGACATTTTATACGGCAATATTGCGGCAAGTATTGATAGGGCAAGGGAGAATTTTGGGAAAGCGCCTA
>JAIRQB010000149.1 GCA_031256695.1 Elusimicrobiota bacterium
TTCACTAAAACGCCCGTATAATTTATTCTTGTGAAAATATCCGATATTTGCAAACCAAAATTCCATTGCGGAGTGTAATGGTAAATTGTCCCTAAATCCAGCCCAAAACCCGTGCCTGAAAGCCCCGCCATATTTAACATATCAAAGTTGTCTTCAATCTGCCCTATGTCGTCTATTGAAATCATAATTTTGCTTTGCGCTTTAAATCTCTCTATTACTTTGATATTTGCGCCTACTGAAAGTTCGCCCGGCATCTTTATAGCGTCTAATGATTTAAACCTATAAGCCAAAGGAACATCAAAGGTGATAGTCGCATATGTATTGACTATGCCTTTTGCGCCCACTGAACCTAAAAGTTTCTCTTTTAAAGCGGGCAGTTTTTGCTCTATTTCATTTATAACATCTTCAAGTTTTTTATCGCCATTCTGTAAATCGTCAATGAGTTGTTTGGCATCTGTGTCTAAACTATCGTAGATTTGTTGCGCGGCTTGGTCGCCTGAAATTCCGCCATTAGCAATTTGCTTTAGTAAATCAGACAACTGGGGAATAGTTAAGTTAGAACCGAAATCTTGCAAAATATCCGGCGGCAAGACTTCTATAACTTTGTTGATGTCAAGTTCACTGGAGTTTTTCTGCGCTACCTCAGCCAAATCTAAAACATATTCAGGCAAGTCAAGCATAAAATTTACGCCTACATCTAAACTTGACAAAACGCCCAAGCCCCAACTCAAAGTATTGCCGTTTGGTCCTATTTCTTGAGGACTTGAAATAAAGAAAGGCTCTAAAAACAGAGAGGTCAATTTTAAATCCACATCTTTGCCTGATATGACTTTTTTCACTTTCTTTAAATCTTCCATTTTGAAGCCTTTATCGCCGCCGTCTATATCGCCCATAACGTCTACTGCATCGGTAACTATATTGACAGTCTCATTGCTGACAGAAGCGCCAAAGCCCAATAGCGACAAAAACCAACTCTGTCTTTGTGTAATGCCTGCGGGATTATAAAATGCCGCATTTTCATCATCAGAGACCGCTACAAAAGCCCCGCCCATACCCATCGGGCGAACACCCCTTTTAAAAATGGGTTCATCTTTTTCCATAGCGAAGGAAAAAGAAACTGCCGCAAAAACAAAAATAATACAGATTGCCGCCTTTTTCATCTTAAACCTCTCCTTTTTTTGTTTTATTTTTAACTGCTTTTTCCTATTCCTATCCTTCTTTTTAGCATATTTGCGGCTATTCTCAAAATACAAACTCGGCAAACTCTTGCCGTAAACCTTTCATCAATTTTGACCGTTTGCCTCAAAATATAGGCTCGGCAAACTCTTGCCGCATAGCCTGACGGCAGGCATTGTCAAACTTTGTATTTTGCAATTATGATATGCCCTTGCGCAAAAGGATAAAATTTAATTTTAAGCCCATTTATATTTTCTTCTAATACCGCGCAATTTTGGAAAAATGCCCCTATAAATTCCAAAGCCTTTATATCCAAAATGCTTTCAACTATATTGTTTCCCCGTTTAAAATCCTCTTTTAAGACTTTCTTTGTCTTATCAAAGGCAAAAACTATATTGTTTAAAGAGTCTAAAACAATAAAAGCGCCGACGGTATCCGCTTCAGCCTCAAAATAGCGCAAAAGCGCATAGAATAGAGTTTTATCTCTATTCTCTATTAAATCCAATTGTTTTAATTTGCTTTCTTGAAATGTCAAAAACAATTCATATATATTGCGATTTTCTTTTTTGAAGTCAAAACTCAATAAATTGCGCGCTTTAGCAATAAAAGAATGCAAAAGGACGCTTTTTGCCGCTCCGCTTTCTCTGTCGCCTCTCTTTTCAGCCTGCAAAAATCCGCCGCTTATATATCCTTTTATATAATTCAAACTCTTGCCAAAAGGCGAAAACAGCAGAAAATTTAAGATAAAAGAGAGGATTATTGACATAAAAAATGCGACGGCAAGAGCGGCAAGATAGTATTTGAGATTGTTTTGATTTTGAATTTCTTTATTTGAAATTATGCAAAACAAGAAATAACCGCTCCGCAATGGATATGAGAGCGCATAGACAAAAGGAGTTTCCGTTTTTTGAAGGTTTTCAGCGCCTTTTTTTAAGGCATTTTGATATATCTGTTCTTCCTCTGTTTTATTTATTTGATTTATGCCGTCGCTGATAATTGTCTTGCCTTTATTGTTTAAAATAAAAGATGAAGAGACGGATTGTATTTTTGTCAAAGATTGGACTCCGTTTATCAGCGCTATATCGTCTAAATCGTTAATGGCGACTGAAAGATGCGGCAATAGAACAGAAATAGCAGATTTCACATTAGAAATTGACGCTTGTATTGCCGCATTATTTTTATACTCCAAAAATTTTCCGCATAGAAAGCCGAAAAAAGATAAATTTGCGGCAAAAATCAACATAATTGTAAAGACAATGTTTTTTTTCATTTTATTCTCCTTTTTTAATTTTCAACCTATAAAAAATAAACGTTGAAAAAATAAAATTATTGAATAAAAGAGGGGCGGGTTTTGGATTATCAAAAAGAGGGGCGGGTTTTGAATCATCAAAGAAAAAGGGCGGGTTTTGGAAAATCCAAAACCCGCCCCTTTGCTTTTTTTATTTTTGCCTTGCTTTTTCCGCATTGAAACAGTTGACGGGCGCAAACGCATAGCGCGGCGCAATGACACCAAGAC
>JAIRQB010000201.1 GCA_031256695.1 Elusimicrobiota bacterium
CTCGCGCCAGCAATGCGGCTGAAAGCCGCTATTGCGCCAGCGGGAGTTGCTAAACATTATGCAAAGCAACTGGAGTTGCCATTTGTAATTGGGGGCAACTCAAGAGTTGCAATCCCAAGTAATAAGGCAACTCAAGAGTTGCAATCCCAAGTAATAAGGCAACTCAAGTATCCATTTTCACTAAAACATCAATCTCAAAAATTCTCGCCCGCAAAACCAAGCAAAACGGCGAGGACTGGGCGAAAAGAATTTTTGAATGTAGAGTAGAAGGACTTATCTTCAAAGGAGGAACAATGGTTGATTTATCAAAACTTGACAAATGGACTTTAGGCAAATGTTTTGACCACAGCGTTTTGCCTAAAAACACTACGGAAGACGATATCCGTAAAGGCTGCCGCGAAGCGGTTAAATATAACTGCGCGGCTTTTTACAGCGCTACGCCTTTTTGGACTCCTATTGTAGTTGAGGAATTGGAAGGCAGCGATGTTATGCCCGCTACGGGCATAGATTTTCCATTCGGCGCATCTCCGTCTAAATTAAAAGCGATAGAGACTGAAATGGCTGTAAATGCGGGATGCAAGGCTGTAGATTTAGTAATCAATGCAGGCGCGCTCAAAGACAAACGCTACAATGTCATAGAGCAGGAGTTGAAAGATTTTAAAACGGCTGCAGGCGCGGCTATTACAAAAGTTATTTTAGACGTCTGCTTTTTATCAGATGAAGACATAGCGGCGGGCTGTAAGTTAATCGCTCAAGTCGGCTGTAATTATGCAAAAACAGCGACGGGTCAATTTGAAGGTCCTACTATGAATCAATTCTTGATAATGAAAAAGACTCTTGCCGGGACCCCAATAAAACTTAAAGTAGCGGGCGTAAAATTTCCGCGTCCTCAAAATGCATATGCTTTTCTTTTAGCGGGCGCAGATTTAATAGGCACAAGAGCGGCTGTGGAGATTATTGAAGCGTTAGACCAGATGAGAGAAATAGGGCTTGTTCCTAAATACGTTGGATAGAATTTAAAATTATTGAAGGGAGGTCATTATGAATTATGTTTTAGGCATTGATGTAGGCACAACAGGCTCAAAGGCAATGGTATTGGACTTGAAAGGCAACATAATCGGCAAAGGCTATCGCGAATATAAGTTAAATGAGCCTAAACCAAATTGGGTTGAAGTGGGCGCTAAATTCTTGCTTGATATTACTTTTGAAGCGGTAAAAGAAGCGGTAGAAAACTCAAAACTTGACCCGAAAGAAATTAAAGCGGCTTCTTTTTCCGTCAACCGTTCAAGTTTTTGTCTTATGGATAAAGATATGAATGTAATTGACGATAAAATGTATATCTGGCTTGATTCTCGCGCTGAAAGCATTATGAAAGAAATGAATGAAAAAATCTCCCCTGAAAGGCGCAATGAAATCACAGGTATGCCGGGCTACAATATCTTTGCGGCGGCAAAATACTATTGGGTTAAGAAAAATGAGCCTCAAAACTATGCCAAGACAAAGTATTTTTCAACGGTTGAAAGTTATATTTTATGGGGTTTCGGCTCTGATAAATTTACCGTTGAACTCTCAGACGGCACTGTCACAGGTCTTATGGATGTAAAAACGCTAGATTGGTCTAAAGAAATGGCTGAAAAGTTAGATTTAGATTTGTCTAAATTTCCTCCTCTTTGTAAATCAGGGGAAGTGGTGGGAACTATTAAGGCTGAAATAGCCGCAAAAACAGGTCTTGCTGTAGGCACAAAAATTGTAGCAGGCTCGGGCGACCAACAACTTGCCGCTATGGGCGCGGGCGTAGTAAAAGACGGCGCTGTCTCTTTAACTATAGGCACTTTTGGATTGCTTGCCATAGGTCTTGCTAAACCGGATTTTGCCGCTCTTAAAGGTTTGATGATTCCCTCAACGCCTATACCGGGCGTCTTTGAAGTGGAAGGTCCCCAAGTTTCAGGCGCTACTTGTTATAGATGGATTAGGGATATTCTATGCGAATGCGAGATAGAGGAAGGCAAAGAAAAAGATATAGACCCCTATATTTTAATGAGCGAAAAATACATTCAAAAGTCAGTCCCCGGCAGCAATGGAGTAGTTTTTTATTCGGCGCTTTTCGGCTCAGGCTATCCCACTTGGGACACAGACGCTACGGGCTTATTTTTGGGATTGAGAAATACTCATACAAAGGCTGATATTGTCAGGTCTGTAATGGAAGGCATTACTCTTGAAGCGCGCCATATTTTAGAGAGCGTTTTAAAAGCGGGCGTTGTGATGGAAGATATAATCACTGTGACGGGCGGCGCTTCAAAATCAAAAGAATGGTGTCAAATTTTAGCCGATATTATGGGGCGCAAGATTCGCACTTTAAATGTCCCCGACGCTTCTGTTTTAGGGGCGGCAGGTCTTGCCGCTATCGGAGCGGGTCTGTATGAAAATATAGATGAAGTGGTTTCAGAGATGATTCATTTCGGAGATATTTACGAGCCTATTGCTAAAAATGTTGATACGTATAATAAGACTTTTGAAGTTTATAGAGGCGCTTATTATGCTTTGAAAGAGAAGGATATTTTTAAAAAATTGGCGGCTTTAAGACCATAACAATTAAGAAGTTGTCAGAAGTGAAAAGTGACGACTAATGACTAACGACTGACGACAATCGGTAGTATCTCAAATTATCATACCCCCAAAGCGGAAATGTCCATCGGGCGTTTTCGCTTTGGGGCAGTTTATTTATAAAACACAAGGCAATTCTATTAGGACATAATACCGCAATTCCTGTTTATTATAAGGCGTTCACCGCCTTCCGCCGTTTCCTTTTTCAAAGGCAAGACAAAGGCAAAGGCAAAAGCAAAATGGATTCTTGAGTTGCCACCAATTACAGATGGCAACTCCAGTTGCCTTGCTCCTTGTGTTTGCAACTCTTGAGTTATTTACGCGCGCTGTTAGCGCCCGTAAATAATTCCGCTGTCGCAATAGCGGCTTTCAGCCGTATTGTTGGCGCGAGTATGACAACACTATGGGCGAACGCTTTGACGCTACTGCAATGACATTACTTTTAACTTTTTTGCCGTTAATTATTAGCCGTTTGCGACTCCGAAACTCTAAACTATTCGCTTTAAACTCTTAAACTCTCAATGCGGGTTATAAATTCACTTTGCAGAGTAAAATCAGATAAAAAGATTACAAACCTAATAAATAAATAAGTTTAAACAATGAAAAGCAGGCTTTGGATAAACTCCAAAATCTGCTTTTTTAATGAGCGACAATGCAAATATAGGCAAAATTTGCATTTATCAACGGGGATTTTTTCATTTTACCTATAATTTTGTTATTATATGCGAGCAATTTTAATTGATTTCCTTTGAAATTTGGGCGGATGGCGGAACTGGCAGACGCACAGGACTTAAAATCCTGAGGCTCGCAAGAGCCGTGAGGGTTCAATTCCCTCTCCGCCCACTTGTGTTTGCAGCATTTTTTATCGTCTTTCCGCCTTTCCTCTATAAAACATATCTGCCGTAAAAATAAAAAAATAGATAAAAAATCAATTAAAATAATGATTAAAG
>JAIRQB010000215.1 GCA_031256695.1 Elusimicrobiota bacterium
AATATGAAAAATAAAATTATTGACATCAAATTTAGGGTTGTCATGCTCGCGCAAGTTTGAGCGCCGTCGGCGCTCAAACTATAGCGCGGAGTTATTTGTCAATGCGAAGCATTTACGAATTACTCAAGAATCCATTTTGCCGTTTCCTTTTTTTTGAGACAAAACAAAGACGAAAATGGATACCCGCTAAAATGAAGCGGCTACCGCCGCTTCATTTTGCGAGTATGACAACGGGACGGCAACCTTTCGCTTTTCGCCGTCTTGACAGAAGCAAAACCCCAAGCAGTTGAAAAGACTAAAACGGACGCGGAATAAGACGAAAGTCTCAGGGTTGTCATACTCGCACAAACTATAGCGCGGAGTTATTTGTCAATGCGAAGCATTGACGAATAACTCAAGGAATCCATTTTGCCGTTTCCTTTTTTTGAGACAAAACAAAGACGAAAATGGATACCCGCTAAAATGAAGCGGCTGCCGCCGCTTCATTTTGCGAGTATGACAACGGGACGGCAATCTTTCGCTTTGTCCTGTTTTTGCGACAACGGGACGACAATCTTTCGCTTTTTGCCGTTTTTGTTTTTGTCTCAAAAAGTCAAAAGAGACGACATCTTATTAACGGCAAAACGAATTTTTATCAAAAGGAAAAAACGATGAAAATAGAATTGAAAGATGTAACTATACGCGAACTTGCCGAAGGTTATGTTGACAATTTAGAGGAAGGCGTCAAAGCCTACGGCGGCAAACTTGATGTCCGCCCCGCATATCAGAGAGATTTTGTTTATAAAGACGCTCAAAGAGACGCTGTAATTGATTCTATCCGCAAAAATTTTCCTCTAAATGTAATGTATTGGGTTGACAATGAGGGGCTGTATGAAGTTTTAGACGGACAGCAGAGAACTATATCTATATGCCAATTTGTAAAAGGATATTTCTCAATCAACGATAAAAATTTTGAAAATCTTGAAAGAGACCAGCAGGAACAAATTTTGAATTACCATCTGCAAGTTTATGTATGCCGAGACGGAACTGACAGCGAAAAGTTGGATTGGTTTCACATAATAAATATAGCGGGCGAGGAACTTTCCGAGCAGGAACTCCGCAATGCCAATTACCGCGGACCTTGGCTAAATGCCGCTAAACTCCATTTTAGTAAGAGAGAAAATCCCGCTCGCGCTATAGGGGATAAATACATAAAAGCAAAATGGGAAAGACAAGAGGGATTGGAAACCGCTCTTTCGTGGATTGCCGACAAGAATAAAGAAACTATTGAAGGTTATATGTCAAAACATCAAAACGAGCCCAATGACAATGAACTATGGGCTTATTATCAAGCCGTTATCGCTTGGGTTAAAATGCTTTTCCCCGACAAGTATTACCGCGAAGCGATGAAAGGAAAAAATTGGGGCAAACTTTACAATGCTTATAGCGGACAGAACCGCGACGCCGAAGAAATTGAAAAAGAAGTCTCAAAACTAATGGACGACGACGATGCGGATAATAAAAGCGGGATTTACGATTATATTTTTGACAAACAAGAGAAGCATTTAAATATAAGGGATTTTGACAAGTCTATAAAGCGGAAAGTCTATGAGAAACAAAAAGGACTTTGCAAAAAATGCAAAGAGCATTTTGATTTTGAACAGATGCAGGCAGACCATATAAAGCCTTGGAGCAAAGGCGGGAAAACTGAAATTTCTAATTGCCAACTCTTATGTCAAAAATGCAATGCTGAAAAGTCGGATAAATACTAAAAAAGTCAAATAAAAACAGAGGAGGAAATATGACAAAAATCACAATAATCGGCGGCGGTCCCGGCGGATATGTCGCTGCAATCAGGTCGGCTCAATTAGGCGGACAAGTCACGTTGATAGAAAAAAATAAACTCGGCGGGACTTGCCTAAATGTAGGCTGTATTCCCACTAAAGCCTTATTGCACAGCGCAGAAATTTTAGAAGAAGCCCGTCACGCAGAGCAATTCGGCATAAAATTAGATGTGAAAGGTTTTGATTGGGGCGCAGTTTTATCTAAAAAGAATGCAGTAGTCAGCCAACTTGTAGGCGGAGTTTCAGGTCTTATGAAGAAAAACAAAATCGCCGTTATACAGGGAACGGCTAAAATAGACAATGTTTCATCAGTTTCTGTTTCTACGGCGCAAGGCGTCCAAAAGATAGCGGGAGATAAAATTATTATAGCCAGCGGCTCTGTCCCCGCCGTCCCGCCTATACCGGGCATTAAGGATAATCCTTTTTGCATAGATTCAACGGGCGCTCTGTCTTTGGAAAAAGTTCCGCAAGATATGGTTGTAATCGGCGGCGGAGTAATAGGCATAGAACTCGCTATGCTCTACAGCATTTTTGGAACAAAGGCGACAATAATTGAAGCCTTGCCTAAACTTTTGCCGATGATGGACGGAGAATTGACGGCAATTCTTAAAGATTTGCTGATAAAAAGAGGCATAAAAATTATCACAGAGGCAAAAGTTGTCTCCGTTGAAAACGGCGCTCAAAAAGCAAAAGTCAATGTTGAAATTGCGGGCAAAAAGGAAGTTTTTGAAACAGAAAAAGTCCTCACAGCAGTCGGGCGCAGGACGGATACTGAGAGTTTAGGGCTTGACGCCGCAGGCATAAAACACGACAGAGGGCGTATAATAGCAGGCGGCGATATGCAGACGAATATAAAGGGCATTTATGCAATCGGCGATTGTTTGGGCAAAGTGATGCTCGCTCACACTGCTTCGGCGCAAGGCGAGATAGCGGCAGAAAACGCTTTAGGACATAATGAAAAATATGACGGCAAGACTTGCCCCTCTTGCGTTTATACTATTCCTGAATTTGCAGGAGTAGGGCTTACAGAAGAAGAGGCAAAAGCCGAGAAAATAGATTATACTGTCGGCAAATTTCCGCTTCTTGCCAATGGAAAATCGCTAATATCAAATAACGGCATAGGTATGGTAAAGGTGATTTTAGGCAAAGAATACAATGAGGTTTTAGGAGCGCATATTTTAGGTCCCCGCGCTACTGATATTATAGGGGAATGCGCTCTTGCTATAGGTATGGAAGCGGCTTTTGAAGATATTGCGGCTGTAATTCACGCTCATCCAACAATTACAGAGGCGGTGAGAGAAGCCTTTTTGGCGTCTCAAAAGAGAGCGATACACTTTTAAATTCTCAAACTAAAAATTTGTGAATTTGAAAACAAGGAGGAACAATGAATAAGAAAATTGTTGATTTTGTAAAAGAATGCGGTATTTTTTACATTGCCACATCTGAACGCGGCAATGCGCGAGTGAGACCCTTCACCTTTATTGAGGAAATTGACGGCAAAATCTATTTTGCCACAGGAACAGAAAAAGAAGTCTATAAGCAGTTGAAAAACAATCCTTATTTTGAAATTTGCGCCGCTTTAAAAGACGGCTCAAAATGGATAAGAGCAAGGGCTTGCGCTTCTTTTGACGATTTATTATCTGTAAAACAAAAAGTGTTTGAAATAATGCCTGACTTAATTGAAATTTACGGTTCTCCAGCATCCCCAAAATTTACAGTGTTTTATGCTAAAAGCATAGAAGCCTCTATTTTTTCAATAGCAGGCGGCTGTGAAAAAATAGTTTAAACTCATCTATCTTATTTGGCTATATTTTCTATAATTGCGCCGTCGCCGTCATCGTCTAGCGGTTAGGACATCGCCCTCTCAAGGCGGAGATCACGGGTTCAATTCCCGTTGGCGGCAAATCATAAAAATAAAAGGCTCTGACGCTGTTTGCGTCAGAGCCTTTTTTATTGACGGAAAAATACCGCCTTTTTGCTTTAACAACTTTATACTGCTTTTTACTTCTTTTTACACTGTTTGCTAACAAAAAATCTTATTTAAAAAATAAAAAGCCGACTGCCAATCGCAGTCAACTTCTTTTGTTTTTTAAGCGGGGTTTTTATTTTTACGGTTTGAAGGTTCTGTTTTGGCGGTTGAAAGCGTCTATATGAAGCCAATAAATGTTTGTCTCAAAGTTTAAGATATTGAAAGCCGTATGGGATAGCAAAGCGGAGCGGAGTTTTTCATACTCGCCTGCTTTAGCGGGCTTATCAAGTTTCTTGTTTTCAATGTTGCAAATATGAAGGTCAAGCGCCCGTCCGTATTTGTGAGCAGAAAACCCCGCGCCTGTTGCGCTGTCGTTTTGCCGCAATCCGCAGTCTGTCAGCCCGCCGCCATTTATAATAATACTGCTGAATTGTTCTCTTGTAGCGTCTGCAAGTTTTAAAAGGCGCTCGCCAAAAATACTCCATAGAATTGCCTCGCTTGTCAATTTTAAAAAGGCTGGATTTACTAATTCTTTGATTGTGAAATGACGGCATTTATACATTTTTACTCCTTGAAAAGTTAAAAGTGAAAAGTAATGTCGCCCCCGAGTTGCCGCCTATTATTATTGAGGCAACTTAAGAAGTTACGCCGAAAGTTAAAAAATAATGTTTTTTGCCTTTGCCTGAAGAGCCGAATATATTGCTGTGTATTAAATTCGGCAGTTGTGAAAACATATTAGTCCAATTATACATAGCAGTTGA
>JAIRQB010000225.1 GCA_031256695.1 Elusimicrobiota bacterium
TAAAAAGGCTCGTAGTAGGGGGAATAGACAGAGTTTTTGAAATAGGACGGAATTTTAGAAATGAAGGCATAGATAAAAATCACAGCCCTGAATTTACAATGCTTGAATTATACAGAGCGTATTCAGATTACAATGATATGGCTGACATTACTGAAAAGTTAATAAAAGCCGCCGCCGCCGCAGTAGGCGCTCAAATAGAATTAAATTTTAAGAGAGAAAAACTTTTTGACTTGATAGAAAAATTTACAGGGCTGCAATTACTGCCTCTTTTAGAAAGCGGCAAAATGCGCGATGCCGTCAAGGATTTAAACCTTGACCTTCCAAAAGACGCAACTGATAAGAAAATTTTAGAACAAGTTATAGATGAAAAAGTTTTGCCTAATTTGCAAGAGCCTACCTTTATTATGGATTACCCCGCTATTTATTCTCCCCTGTCAAAAATCAAATTTGACAAGCCTGAAATTGCCGAGCGTTTTGAACTCTATATGAATGGAATGGAAATAGCCAATGCTTATTCAGAATTAAACGACCCTCAACTGCAGCAAAAGAAACTCATCAAGCAGATGGAAGAAAAAGCCAAAGGAGACGGCGAGGCTATGCCATATGATGAAGATTTTATAACTGCATTAGAGCAAGGGCTTCCCCCTACCGGCGGTTTGGGCATAGGCATAGACAGGCTTGTGATGATTTTGACAAATGCCCCGTCAATTAGAGAAGTAGTTTTATTCCCCACAATGAGACCATAAATGCCTAAAATAAAATTTCCCGTTGAACTTTTCATCGCTTTAAGATATTTAAAATCCGGCAAAAAAGGATTGTTTTCTCTGCTTACCTCTTTAATAGCAGTCGGCGGGACAATGCTCGGCACTGCCGCTCTTATAATCACCCTCGCTGTTATGAGCGGTTTCCAAACAGATATAAGAAATAAAATTTTAGGCATACAGCCGCATATAATAGTAATGAACAATAGCGGATATTATATAGAGGACGTAAAAGACAGCGAAGAAAAGATAAAGCAAAATAAAGAAGTATCGGGGACATCTCCTTTTATATATCGGCAGGCAATTATAAGGAGCGTAGATTCTTCTGCGACATTGGGGCTTTTAATAAAAGCCGCAGATTTAAAAAAAGAGCAGGAAATTACGGGGCTATTGGATAAGGCGGTTGATTTAAATGAAAATTTTGACGGAACTTTAAAAAATAGAGAGATAATTTTAGGAAATGAACTTGCAAAAAATTTGACGCTTGCGGCAGGCGATGAAGTTCTTTTGATGTTTCCGTCAAATTTCGCAAGCGTGCCGAAGATGTATAAATTTATTGTGGCTGCAATAATTCATTCAGGAATGTATGACTATGATTCCTCTTTGGGTTTTATAGATATAGAAGCGGCGCGGGATATGTTTTCTTTAAGAGATTATGCCAGCGGCATAAGCGTTAGAGCCGTAAATTTCAATAAGGTTGAAAATCTTGCCGCGCAACTTCAAAAGGATTTAGGCGGTTCTTTTTTAGTTAGACCCTGGACTGAACTAAATAGAAATTTATTTGCCGCTTTAAAACTTGAAAAAACTATGATGTTTTTGATTTTAGGTCTTATAATTTTAGTGGCGGCTTTCAATATAATTTCAAATCTTTTGCTGCTGAGCGCCCAAAAATTTAAAGAAATAGGGATTTTGTCGGCTATTGGATATTCAAGATTTCAAATAGCGAAAATTTTCTTCTATGAAGGTTTTATCATCGGCGCGCTGGGCGCGGTTTTGGGTATTTTATTCGGCATTTCAGTAAGTCTTTTACTGAAGTATTTTGATTTTTTTGAATTGCCTCAGGGCATTTATTATGTTGAAAAACTGCCCGTAGCCGTTTTGCCCCAAGACATAGTTTTAGTCTCTCTTTGCGCTTTTATTATAACGGCTTTAGCGGGTCTATACCCCGCTTATCAAGTGTCCAAATTAGACCCTTTAGAAGCGATGAGGAATGGATAAAATGAAAATACAAGCCTGCAATTTAAAAAAAGTTTATGCGAGAAATAGAACTCAAGATGTGGAAGTGTTTAGAGATATAAATTTAACTATAGAAGACGGCGAGAGAGTTTCTTTGGTAGGTCCTTCGGGCATAGGAAAAAGCACTCTAATCCATATTTTAGGGCTTATGGATAAACCGACAGAGGGACAAGTTTTTTTTAACGGAACGGATTGCTTTTCAAAAGACAGCGCTTTCTTGCGCAAGATGAGAAAAGAGAAAATAGGATTTATTTTTCAATATCATTATTTATTGTCTGATTTTACGGTTTTAGAAAATACTCTATTGCCCGTCTGGGATAAAAAAGACGAGAAAATGCCTCAGGCTCTTGCTATTTTAGATAGAGTCGGTCTTTCAGACAGACTTAAGCACTTTCCAAATGAAATATCGGGCGGACAGCAGCAAAGAGCCGCTTTAGCGAGGGCTTTAATAAATGAGCCGAGCGTCATTTTTGCCGACGAGCCTACGGGCAATTTAGACAGAGCCGCAGGCAAAGAAGTTGAAAACATTCTCTTTAGCGCTTCAATAGATAAAAAAATCACTTTAGTTGTCGTCTCTCACAATGAGGCTTTGGCGGCAAAAGCAGATAGGATAATACAGTGGTCTTCATTGCAGAAAGGTTTTTAACTTCCGTTTTGAAATTGAGATTTGAGAATTAACGGCAAGGACATAAAAAAACGGGGAATAATAATATCAACAAATAAAACTTTAAGAGGCGGATTATGAAAAACAAAAAAGAACTTGAAACATTGCGGCATTCAGCATCTCACATTATGGCGGCGGCAGTTTGCGGATTATTCCCGGAAGTTAAAATCGCCATAGGTCCTTCTATTGAGGACGGCTTTTATTATGATTTTTATAAGACTGAAAGTTTTACCCCTGAAGATTTGCCGAGAATTGAAGAAAAAATGAGAGAAATTATAAAGGCAAATTATCCTTTTATTTGCAAAACTATGAAAAAAGACGAGGCTATAAAAGAGTTTAAAGAAAGCGGCGAAAAATTTAAGGCAGAAATTGCTGAAGGCATTGAAGGCGATACGGTAAATATCTATCAATGCGGCGCTTTTTCAGACCTCTGCCGGGGACCTCACATAAACTCTACGGGAGAAGTTAAATTTTTTAAATTGCTCTCAGTTGCAGGCGCTTATTGGCGGGGGGATTCTTCAAAAGAAAAGATGCAAAGGATTTACGGAACGGCATTTTTCTCTCAAGAAGAGTTAGACGCTTATCTTTTGCAAATTGAGGAAGCAAAAAAGAGAGACCACAGAAAATTAGGAAAGGATTTAGATTTTTTCAGCATTTGCGATGAAGTAGGCGGCGGTCTTGTTTTATGGCATCCCAAAGGCGCTCTCGTCCGCGACATCATAGAGCGATATTGGAAAGATTTTCATTTAAAAAACGGATATGAATTGTTGTCCACTCCCCATATAGCAAGCGAGGAACTCTATTCTATAAGCGGTCATCTGCAAACCTATTCTGAAAATATGTATGCGCCGATGGAAATTGAGGGAAAGCCGTATAGAATTAAACCTATGAATTGTCCCGGGCACCTGATGATTTATAAAACAAAACTCCACTCTTATAAAGAATTGCCTATAAGATACGCTGAACTCGGCTCAGTTTATAGATTTGAAAGGTCGGGAGTCCTGCACGGGCTTTTAAGGGCGCGCGGTTTTACTCAAGACGACGGACACGTTATAGTAGCGCCTGAAATGCTAGAGGAAGAAATGCTGAAAATTTTCAATCTTGCAGTAGAAATGCTTAAAACTTTCGGCTTTAGCGAATATGAAATATGTCTTGCCACAAGACCTGAAAATAAATTTGTAGGCGAGATTGCTTCTTGGGAAGCGGCGCAAAAATCCATTGAATCTACTTTGCAAAAAACGCAATACAAATATGAAATAGACGAAGGCGGCGGCGCTTTTTACGGTCCCAAAATAGATATAAAAATAAAGGATTCTCTCGGCAGGTCATGGCAATGCTCTACAATTCAATTTGATTTCAATCTCCCTGAAAGATTTGACATCTATTATATTGATGAAAACGGCAAGAGAGCGCGTCCTTATATGATACACAGGGCTTTATTGGGTTCTTTGGAGAGATTTTTCGGCGTTTTGCTTGAGCATTATAGCGGGGCATTGCCGCTGTGGCTGTCGCCTATTCAAACTGTAATCTGCAATATAAATGACGAGCAGACAGAGTATTGCAAAGATTTGCTTGAAAAATTTAAACAAAATGGAATAAGAGCCTCTTTTGACGGACGCAATGAGAAAATAGGTCATAAAATAAGAGAAATTGCTATGCAAAAAGTTCCTTATATAGTTGTAGCGGGCAATAAAGAAAAAGATAGCGGCGCTGTGTCTGCGCGCGCCCGCGGCAATAAAGATTTAGGCGCTATGCCGATAAATGCTTTCATAGAAAAAATCAAAAAAGAAGAAGCGGACAAAATGTAATTTATGATAAATCTTGAAACGGAAATACAATATTTAAAAGGCGTAGGACCTAAAAAAGCCGCAAGTTTTTTAAAACTCGGCGTTAAAACCATATCTGATTTGCTCGTCTTTTTCCCTTCTTATTATCAAGATAGAACTCAAATTATTCCGATACAAAAAGTCCTCATACAAGGGGATAAGAATTGCATTTTTGGACGCGTCGGCAAGACTTATCAAAAAAATATAAATGCAAATCTTGTTATGCTTGACATTGAAATTATAGATGAGACGGGCAAAATTTATTCGCGCTTTTTTAGAAAGAAAAACGCCTATTCAAAATTTGATGCCTTTGCTTCTCTAAAAAAGAATTTCACATCAGGACGCTATGCCTATATTTACGGAAGCGTCAAAAGCGAAAGAATGGACATTTATATAGCGCCCGACGATTATGAAATAGTTGACGACCGCTCAAAAGAGCCGATGCTTTTTAAAAAACTCTTGCCCGTCTATCCTGCAAGCGAAGGACTTTCCCAAAAACTTATAAGAGATTGCATTGAAACCGCTCTTTCTTCTTGCAAAAATTTATACCCCGATATATCAAGCATTATCCCTCGTTTAGACAATATCGCAAATGAGCCGTCGCCTCTATTGCTTACAAAAATGCATTCCCCGTCTTCTTTATTTGAAGCGGAGCAGGCGCGCCGTTCCTTTGCTATGCAGGAATTTTTAATTTTAGAGACAGCGCTGTTTCTATCCCGCTCAAAAAATAAAATACTCCCCAAAGTCCAAAAATACGAAATCTCAAAAAATCTGCTTACTCCTTTTAAAAACAATTTGAAATTCTCTTTTACTCGCGCGCAAAAGAAAGTTATAAATGAAATTTTTTCAGATATGCAAAACCCGTATCAGATGAACCGTCTTTTGATGGGCGATGTCGGTTCAGGCAAGACGGTAACGGCTTTGAGCGCTATGCTGCTTGCCGCAGAAAACAAATATCAATCAACTCTCATAGCGCCTACTGAAATTCTCGCAGAGCAGCATTTTTCTAATATTTCCAAAATGCTTGAAGGTCTCCCCGTCAAAATAGCGCTGCTTACGTCAAATTCTTTAAAGAGAAAAACAGAGCGGGAAATAAAGTTGAAAGAAATAGCCGACGGCTCTATTGACATAGTAATAGGCACTCATTCAATTATTGAGGAAAGGATTAAATTTAAAAGTTTAGCGCTCGTCGTAGTTGATGAACAGCACCGCTTCGGCGTAATGCAAAAATTAGCCGCATTGAAAAAAGCGCAAAGTCCCGACGTCTTAATGATGACGGCAACGCCCATACCGCGCGCTCTTTCTATGACAGTCTACGGCGATATGGACGTCTCAATAATAGACGAATTGCCGCCCGGACGGCTGCCAGTGCAAACTTTCTACGCCACAGAAGAGACGGCTTATAAAAAAACTATAGAAGAGATAAAAAAAGGCTCTCAGGTTTATATAGTCTATCCTCTCATAGACGAATCAGATAAACTTGAATTGAAATCCGCAGTTGAGGAAGCAGATAAACTCTCAAAAGGAATTTTTAAAGATTTTAAGACGGGTCTATTGCACGGCAGAATGAAAAGAGATGAGAAGAATGAAATAATGCAGAAATTTAAAAATAAAGAATTTGATATTTTAATATCAACTACTGTGATAGAAGTGGGCATAGACATTCCAAATGCCGCTGTAATGATAATACAAAACGCCGACAGATTTGGTCTTTCCGCTTTGCATCAATTGAGAGGACGCATAGGCAGAGGCAAAATAAAATCTTTCTGCTATTTGATAGGCGATGCCAAAAGCGCGGCGGCTCGGACGAGAATTAAAATAATGACTTCAACAAATGACGGTTTTAAAATAGCGGAAGCCGATTTGCAGATGAGGGGCCCCGGAGAGTTTATGGGGACAGAGCAGCACGGTTTCCCTGAATTTAAAGCGGGCAATTTAATAAAGGATATGGATATTATAGAAGCGTCAAAGAAAGCGGCGCAAGAAATAGTTGAGAGCGACGCTAATTTAGAAGAGCCTGCCTATTCCTCTTTAAGAAAAATAATAGAGAGCAGATTTTCTAAGAAGTTAAAACTGATAGAAGTTGGATAAGAACTCAATTATGCAGTTTCTTTTAACAAGACAGACAGCGATTCAGCAGGCTTTGCAGGATAAAATTATTTCTTAACTCTGAATTATTCATTCTTTTATATTGTTTTTCTTAATCATTTACTCTTAACTGCGAGCAATAACTCTTTTTGCGCTGTTTCATTGATTTTTACTCTGATATTTTTGTTTTTTTACATCAAACATTGAATTTTGCTATATATAGTCTTGCTGTTTAAGTATTATTACTGGGTTATTGTTTGCTCTAATACTGTTTTTCTCTCATTCAAGTCTTGCTGCAGTTTATTAAATAATTCAAAAAGGTAATCAATGGAAAGTTTCTGTTTGGCGGGCTAGTATGGAATTAGAACAAAAATGGACTTAAAAGGGCATTGTATACATATATATAGCGCCAACAG
>JAIRQB010000044.1 GCA_031256695.1 Elusimicrobiota bacterium
AAGGCATTGTTTTTAATGATGATAATAATGCTTATAAAAATTTGAGAAAAATGCTTATAGATGATAATTTTTTATATGCAGTCATCTCTTTACCGAGCGGAGTTTTTAAGCCTTATAGCGGGCAGAAAACATCTATACTTTTGATAGACAAGCAGATGACAAAACAGCTGCAAGAGATTTTATTTATAAATGTGGAAAATGACGGTTTTGATTTAGGCGCCCAGAGACGCCCTATAAATGAAAATGATTTGCCGCAAGCATTAGAAATAATCAGAGAATTTCAAAGGACGGGCAAAATACCTGCAAAAATCAAAAATGCCCGTTTAGTTGCTAAAACTGAAATTGCAAAAGACGAATCTTATAGTCTATTAAGCAAAAGATATGAGATTGAAAAAAAAGTTAAAAATATTAAATTTAAAGAGGTTAGCCTTAGCGATGTTGCTGAAATTGCATCAGGAAATTCCGCACCGCAAGATTTAAAATTATTTGAAAATGGAAAATATCCTTTTATTAGAACTGCTGATGTTGGAGCAGTTCACCATTCAACAAATCTTACTCAAATATGTGATTACTTAAATAATAATGGAATTAAAGGCTTAAAACTTTTTAGAAAAGGCACTATTCTTTTTCCAAAAAGCGGAGCCTCTACTTTTTTAAATCACAGAGTCATAATGGGAGTAGATGGATATGTATCCAGCCATTTAGCAACAATTTCTGCAAATGAAAATAAAATTTTACCGCTATTCTTATATTATATTCTGATAAAAATTGACGCAAAAAAATTAACCGCAGAGCAATCATATCCATCGTTAAAAATAAGCGATTTGAAAAAAGTAAAAATCCCTCTCCCGCCTCTTTCAATACAAAAAGAAATAGTAGCCGAGATAGAAAACAAACAGGCTGCAATTGACAATGCGAAAAAGTTAATTCTCTCCATAGAGAGAGAGAGAGAGAGTATTTTGGACGCTTACTTGAAGGGATAGTTTTTGAGGAAGTTAGGCTGGGTGATATTGTTTCTACAATTACTCCGCCGAAAAAATTATCAACAGATAAATTTATGACAAGCGGCAAATATCCGATTATAGACCAATCTCAAGATTATATTGCCGGATATTCTGACGATGCCGCCGCTGTTGTCGCCGCAAAAAAACCTGTAATTATATTTGGAGACCACACTTGCGCCGTTAAATATATTGATTTTGACTTTATACAAGGCGCTGATGGAATTAAAATTTTACGTCCGTCCGATAATGTTAATTCCAAATATCTGTTCTATTTTTTATTGTCAAATGGAATAAAGCCAAGCGGATATAAAAGACACTTTGGGGAATTAAAAAATTTCAAAATCCCTATCCCCTCTCTTGCCGACCAATCATCAATAGTCTCTCAAATAGAAAAAGAGCAAAATATAATTGCGGCAAATAAAGAACTTATAACAATAATGCAATCTAAAATAGAAAAAGTCTTAATAAGAGTTAAAAGTTAAGTGAGTTGCCTCATTTAAAAGCGGCAACTCTTGAGAGTTAAAAGTAATGTCATTTGCGTCTTGCGCAATTCTGATAGAGACAAGTGCGATGAGCGGTTTGGATAGAAGCAGACGCTCTGCGCAAACGCATAGCGCTGCGCAAACGCATAACGCTGCGCAAACGCATAGCGCTGCCGCCCGGGTGTCATTGCGGCGGAAGCCGCAATCCATTTTTGTTATAAGCCTTTCACCTTTTTGCCTTTTGCCTTTTGCCTTTGAAAAAAGAAAGGAAACGGCAAACAGGGATTGCGGCTTCCGCCGCAATGACACCATCGGCGACGTCAAAGCCAAAATCCCGGGCGTCATTCCCGAGTTGCCCTCTATAAATAAGGCAACTCAAGAAGGCGGGAATCCATTTTTGTTATAGGATTTTCTCCTTTTTGCCTTTTGCCTTTGAAAAAAGAAAGGAAACGGCGACAATGGATTCCCGCGCTCCGCGCGAGAATGACAACACCCCGGGTGTCATTGCGGCGTGCGCAAACGCATAGCGCGCCGCAATCCATTTTAAAGCTTTCAACTAATGGAATAACAATGGAAAACAGCATAAAAGAAAAACTATTCAACGGATTAAATTTCAAAACTATTCTCTCAAACGCTGATTTTACAGAGGAAAGCGTCAGGGCGGTAATTGTTGACCCATTGCTTAAAGAATTGGGCTATGGGCAGTCTGATATTGTCAGAAATAAAAACTTGCAATTAAAAGCGGGCAGCGCTCAAAAGGCAATCTCGCTTATGCCCGATTATCTTTTAAAAACGGGCGAGTATTTTTCTTTTGTTTTAGATGCAAAATCGCCTTCTCAAAATATTTTAGACGAAGGAAATATAAATCAAGCATTCAGTTATGCCATACATCCTGATGTGAAAAGCAAATACTTCGCCCTGTGCAATGGGCTTGAATTCGCATTGTTTAGGACTTTTGATGAGAAGTCAGCGCCTATTTTTTATTTCAAACTTGAGGATATAGATGAGAATTTTGAGAGATTAAAGAATTATCTTTCCCCGCAGAGTTTCCACAGCGGCAAAGAGGCTCAATATATCCGTCCGCAAGAC
>JAIRQB010000117.1 GCA_031256695.1 Elusimicrobiota bacterium
TGCAGACTTTAGAGGGCGGGCAAGCCGAAAGCAGTTTTGGTCATTTATTCTAATTGCTGTAGTTTTGTATCTTTTGATTCCTTCCTTGATTTTTATAATTTCTTTAATCCTTGACAAAGGCGATTTTGCCTATAAGGTATCCGCATATATCTGCGCGGCAATTTTGTTGACTCCCATTCTGTCTATTATATCGCGCCGTTTGCGCGATAGCGGGCATAGCCCTGCTTGGCAATTCATATTTTATATTCCCGTCTTTACATTTTTCATTTTCTTTTTATTATTGCTACATCTTGCCTCGCAGACTGAAGAATTTGAAGGATTATTATCAAATCCCGCCGCTTCATTTTTTGCAATATCTGCTGTTATATCTGCAATATCTGCTTTTATAGGACTGATAATTTTAATCTGTTTTTTACTTTCTTCCAGCAAAAAAAACGGCATTGCAGCAGATAACGGCGCTGACATCATATCTGATATAAAATATAAAGGCATCGCTGATAATAAAGTCAAAGACATATCTGACAGTAGCCGCGCTGATAAGGTTGACAATAGCGGCGCTGACAAAGTTGACAACAGCGGCGCTGACAAAGTTGATAACAGCGGCGCTGATAAGGTTGACAACAGCGCATATATGCCCGCTAAAAAACCCAGCGATATATACGATAAAAAGGAAATAAAATGATTTTGATTTTAGACTTCGGCTCTCAATACACGCAACTTATAGCGCGCCGCATAAGAGAAAAAAAAGTCTATTGTGAAATTTATCCTGGAAATAAAAAAATCAGCGCTTTTGCCGGTCTATCTGCATTTAAAGGCATTATTTTGTCGGGCGGTTACGGCAGCGTCTATGAGAAAAATGCTTTAAAGCCCGATGAAAAATTGTGGTCATTGCCTATTCCAATTTTAGGAATCTGTTACGGCGCTCAGTTGATAGCGCAAAAATTCGGCGGTAAAGTTGTCCCGTCAAAAATGCGGGAGTTTGGTCTTGCCTCTATTTCTGTAAAAAAAGACAGCGCTTTGATGGAAGGGCTAAATGAAAAAGAAGATGTTTGGATGAGCCACGGCGACAAAATTTCCAAAATACCGCTCGGCTTTCAAATTGCGGCAAATTCAGACAATTCTCCTCTTGCCGCTATAGAAAACAAATCAAAACAAATCTACGGCGTTCAATTCCACCCTGAAGTAAAACACACAGAAAACGGCTCAAAAATCTTGTCAAACTTTCTCTTTAAAATTTGCAAAGAAAAATGCGATTGGACTATGGACTTATATGCTGAAAGAGAAATAAAAGCAATCAGAGAAATAGCGGGGAAATCAAAAGTTTTATGCGCTCTTTCAGGCGGCGTAGATTCTTCTGTCGCCTCTTTTATACTTCACAAAGCGCTCGGCAAAAATTTATTTTGCGTCTACGTTGAACACGGCTTGCAAAAATTAGGCGAAACGGAAAGAGTAAAAAAAGTTTTCGGCGCAAAATTCGGCAAGAATTTAAAAATAATAAATGCAAAAAAAATCTTTTTAGAAAAATTAAAAGGCGTCTGCGACCCTGAAACTAAAAGAAAAACAATAGGCAAAACTTTTATAGAGGTTTTTGAAAAAGAAGCGCGCAAAATAAAAGGAGCGAATTTTCTTTTGCAAGGCACAATTTACCCCGACATTATAGAGAGCGTTTCAATTAAAGGGAAAAAAGTTCCTATAAAAAGCCATCACAATGTCGGCGGACTTCCTAAAAAAATGAATTTAAAAATTATTGAGCCGTTGAAATTTCTTTTCAAAGACGAAGTGAGAGTTTTAGGCAAAAAACTCAATATCCCTGCAGAAATCCTTGATAGACAGCCTTTTCCGGGACCGGGTTTTGCCGTCAGGTGCATAGGCGCTGTTGATGCAGAGAGGCTTGATATTTTAGGCAAGGCTGATTTTATAGTAGAGCAAGAGATAAGAAAGGCAAGCCTCTATGAAAGCCTTTGGCAATCTTTTGCCGTTTTGCTCCCTATAAAAACTGTCGGCGTTATGGGAGATGCGAGGACATATGAAAATGTCATAGCAATTAGAGCGGTCAACTCAGCCGACGCTATGACTGCCGATTGGGCTAAAATCCCTTATAATGTTTTAAATGCAATTTCTTCAAGAATAATAAACGAGGTCAAAGGGGTAAATAGAGTTGTCTATGACATTTCAAATAAACCGCCCGCGACTATAGAATGGGAATAAAAAATGAAAATAAAACCGCTTCTGCCGCTATTGTTATTTTTGCTGTCTTTTTTGTTTTTGTCTTGCCAAAGAGAACAAAAAGCCGCTCAAAACACAAATTCAATTCAGATAAAAGGCTCAGACACAATAGTGAATTTAGTTCAAGTGTGGGCTGAGAGATTTGTAGCGGAAAATCCTGATGATTATATAGGAGTGACAGGCGGCGGCTCAGGCACGGGTTTTGCCGCTTTAATGAATAAAACTTGCGATATAGCGATGGCTTCAAGAAAGATAGAGGATTCTGAGATACAAGAGGCAAATAGAAACGGCGTTTTTCCTTTTGAATTCACAGTCGGTTTTGACGGTCTCGCTATTTTGGTTCACAAAACAAATCCAATAGAGCAACTCACTATGGAACAGTTGAGAGATATTTTTATGGGCAATGTTCAAAATTGGAAAGAATTAGGCGGGGCTGATTTAAAAATAGTGATACTTTCAAGGGAGAGCAATTCAGGCACTCATCTGTTTTTTAAAGAACAGGTTTTAAGGCGCGGCGATGCGAAAGCAAAAGAGGAATTTGCGCCTCAGGCTTTGCTAATGCCTTCTTCTAAAGCCATTTTGGACGAAATTTCTCAAAACCCAAATGCCGTAGGATATGTGGGAATGGGCTTTTCAAATGAAAATGTAAAAACAATCAAAGTCGCCTCCCGCGGCAGTCTTAATTTTATTTTGCCTACTGCGGAAAATGTTTTAACTTGGGCTTATCCAATTTCAAGACCTTTATATTTATATACAAATGGAGATCCTCAAAACCTCGTGAAACGTTTTATAGATTATGCTTTGTCGGACAAAGGACAGAGAATTGTAATAGAGACTTATTTTGTCCCTATAAGAAAATTGTAAAGGCGGGTAAAATGGCGGGCGAATTTAGAAAAACTGCGGACAATTTAATAGAAAAAATAATTTTTTTATGCGGCATTCTTTCTATTGTTTTTGTGTCGCTGATTTTTATTTTTCTCTTTAAAGAAGGCATTTCTTTTTTTACGGATTTTTCAATTTTTAAATTTATAGGCGGCAGGTTTTGGTATCCGACTTCTTCGCCTCCGCAATTCGGCATTTTGTCTCTAATTGTAGGCTCTATTTTTGTGACGGCAGGCGCTTGCATAATTGCAGTTCCAATTGGGATTATGACGGCGCTTTATATTTCAGAGGTAGCGCCTAAATGGGCGAGAGATATTTTGAAATCTCTTGTTGAACTTATGGCGGCTGTGCCAAGCGTTGTAATCGGTTTTATAGGTATGGTGACTTTAGTTCCTCTTGTGAAAACTGTTTTTAATGCGCCTACGGGTCTTACGGCTTTTTCAGGCTCTGTGGTTTTGGCTTTTATGGCTATGCCTACAATCGTTACTATTTCAGAAGACGCTATAAGGTCTGTGCCTTGGCAATATAAAGAAGGCGCTTTGGCGCTTGGCGCTACAAAATGGCAGACAATCAGACGCATAGTTTTAAAAGCGGCTATGCCGGGGATAATTGCTGCGATAATGTTAGGCATAGGCAGAGTTATAGGCGAAACTATGGCTGTAATGATGGTGACGGGCAATGCCGCTCAAATTCCAAACAGTATTTTTGAGCCTGTCCGCACAATGACAGCCACAATAGCCGCAGAAATGGGCGAGACAGTAAAAGGCGGCGTGCATTACAGAGGGCTTTTTGCTATCGGTCTTGTCTTATTTACTATTACTTTTTTAGTCAATTTTATAGCGGATTTATTTTTAGGCAGGAGTAAAAAATAAATTAAATTAAAAAGTTAAAACTTCATAATTCTAAATTTGAAAAAGTATATTTCACGAATGCTTTAAAATAAACGGCAGCCATAGGAGGATGCAATGTATAAAATAGTCTTAATCAGACACGGCGAAAGTCTTTGGAATAAAGAAAATAGATTTACAGGCTGGACAGATGTTGATTTGTCTGAAAAGGGCAAAGAAGAAGCAAAAAAAGCGGGATTATTATTAAAAAAAGAAGGTTTCTCTTTTGATTTATCCTATACCTCTCTTTTGAAAAGGGCTATTAAAACTCTATGGACAATTTTAGACGAGATGGATTTGCACTGGATAGAGGTTTGCCGCAGTTGGCGTTTAAATGAAAGGCATTACGGCGGTTTACAAGGATTAAACAAAGCGGAAACTGCCGCAAAATACGGCGAGGAACAAGTAAAAATTTGGAGGCGCAGTTATGATATTGCGCCTATGCCTTTAGATGAAAGCGATGCGAGATACCCCGGCAAAGATATAAGGTATTCAAAACTTTCCAAAGATGAATTGCCTAAAACAGAATGCTTAAAAGACACAGTGGCAAGAGTAGTTCCTTTTTGGGAAAAAGAAATAGTTGAAAGCATAAAGGCGGGCAGAAAAATCATAATAGCCGCTCACGGAAATAGTTTGAGGGCATTGGTAAAGTATTTAGATGAAATAAGCAATGAAGAAATAATAAATCTAAATATACCCACAGGAATGCCTTTAGTCTATGAATTAGACGAAAATATAAAACCAGTCAAGCATTATTATTTAGGCGACCCGGAAGATGTCAAAAAAGCGATGGAATCAGTTGCAAATCAAGGAAAAGCAAAATGAAAGGATGCCAAAAAACACTATTAGGAGTCTAAAATGGCTGAAGT
>JAIRQB010000094.1 GCA_031256695.1 Elusimicrobiota bacterium
TAGTGTCAGATATTGATTTAATTGATATTTGGGAAGAGATTGCCGGAGAGATATGCCGTCAGGAAGGGCATAAAGCGGACAGATTATTGAAGGGGAGCATTAAAATTATATCGCCGCAATCCGTGTCTATATGCGCTCCGGGCAGTTTCGTCTTTGACGGAATTTCAAAATACGCTTCCCGCATATCAAAATTATTCAAGCAGAAAACGGGTATGGACATAGATGTAAAAGTTGAGATAGACGAATCTATGGGAAAGACTTCCTCAAGCAGTTCTATTGCCGCAGAGGAATCTGTCGCTGCAAAAGTTGATAGGGAAATTGAAGAGCCGCAAGCGGGAATTGAAGTGAAAGAGGATTTAAAAGCAAGCGCCGAAAATTCTTATCCGTCAAATATTGAGGAGATTGCCAAAACTTTCGGCGGCACTATAAGGAAAGCGGACAAATGAACAGACCTCAGCATATAGAAAGAATGGTTGAAGCAATTAAGCGTTTTCCCGGCATAGGTCCTAAAATGGCGGAGAGAATCAGTTATCATCTTGTAAAAATTTCACAAAACGAAGTTGACAGATTTATAAACTCTATAATCTCTGCAAGGGCGGCGATGCGGTATTGCTCTAAATGCTTTAATTTGAGCGAAAGCGACCCCTGTCCCATCTGCTCTGATGATTTAAGGGATAAGACTATTCTTTGCATAGTTGAAACTCCGCAAGATTTGATAGCGGTAAGCAAAGCGAAAGAATACAATGGATTGTATTTTGTTTTAGGCGGCGCATTATCTCCGCTTGACGCCGTAGGACCCGGCGATATACGGACTGATTTATTGATAAAAAGACTGCGCGAAGATTCAATATCGGAGGCGATACTTGCTACCGATACGGATTCAAAAGGCGAAACTACAGCGCTCTATCTTGCCGAAATCATCAAACCTTTAAAAATCAAAGTGACAAGGCTGGGATACGGCTTGCCCGCAGGCGGCGATATTGAATATGCCGACGAGATTACAATTTCAAGGGCAATTAGCGGGCGAAAAGAGATGTAGGAAAAAGGATATAAAATGAAAACTATAGCGATGATTCCAACTTATAATGAAGTTTTAAATATGCGCAATACAATAGAATCCGTTTTAAATTGCGGCGTCCCCGGCATAGAAGTTTTAATTGTTGACGATATGTCGCCAGACGGCTCTTATAAAATAGTTGAAGAAATTTCAAAAACAGACAATAGAGTCCATCTATTGCTTAGAAAAGAAAAAAGAGGCAGGGGCTATGCGGGAATAGACGGCTTTAAAAAAGCTTTGGAAATGGGCGCTGATTTTATAGTTGAAATGGACGCAGACGGCTCTCACAATCCAAAATATATTCCTAAATTTTTAGAAATGATTGACAATTACAGCGCAGCGCAGATTGACAATTACAGCGCAGCGCAGACTGACAATTACGGCGCAGCGCAGACTAATAATTACGGCGCAGCGCAGACTAATGATTACGGCGCAATTATCGGCTCAAGATTTATAAAAGGCGGAAGCGATGAAGAAAGAGGCTTCTTGCGCAAAACTATAAGCGCTATGTCGCGGATTTATCTGTCTTTTATAATAGGGACAAAAGTAAAGGATCCAACTTCTGGTTTTAGATTATTTAAAAGAGAAACTTTAGAAACCTTTATAGACAAACTGAAAGCAAGAGACCCTTTTATAGTGACTGAGGTTTTGTTTTATCTGCAAAAAAATAAAATAAAAGTTGCAGAATGCCCTATAGAATTTTTGCAGAGAAAAGCGGGGCAGTCTAAATTGCGCCCTTTTACATTGATTAAGTATTTGTTTAAAGTTTTGCTGTTGAGGATAAATTTTTAAAAATTCCGTCCTTTAAATGCTGTTTCAATCCGCTCAAGGGATACAATGTGTTTTTACCGGCTACAATAGATGAAATAAAGAAATTAAAATGGTCTAAACCCGATATTATTTTGGTGTCGGGCGACGCTTATATTGACAGTCCTTTTATGGGAGTTTCAATAATAGGAAATTATCTCTCGGCAAAAGGCTTTAAAACCGCCATAATTCCTCAGCCCGATATAAACGGCGCAGATATAGCGGCGCTTGGCGAGCCGCGTTTATTTTGGGGAGTCTCTGCCGGCGCTATGGATTCTTTCGTTTCAAACTGGACAGCGTTAAATAAATTTAGAAATGAAGACGATTTAACCCCCGGCGGCATAAACAACCGCCGTCCCAATAGAGCAAGCATCGTTTATTCCAACCTCATAAGACGTTTTTTTAAAAATACAAAACCCATAGTTTTAGGCGGTCTTGAAGCGAGTTTAAGGCGCATTAGCCATTATGATTTTCAAGATAACTCTATAAGACGTTCTCTTTTATTTGACGCCAAAGCCGACATTTTGATTTACGGTATGGGCGAGAAAGCGGTTTTAGAACTTGCTCAAGCGCTAAACGAGGGCAGAAATTGGCAAGATATTAAAGGGCTCTGTTTTATCTCAAAAGAAAAAAAAGAAAAAGCGCTCGAGATAAATTCTTTTGAAGAATGCCTGCAAAATAAAGATGTTTTTTTTAATTCCTTCAAACTTTTCTATGAAAATGCCGTATCGGCAAATCCGCAAATTCTGCTGCAAAAACATTCCGAGAGATATTTGATTCAAAACCCGCCTCAGCCTCCTTTAACTCAAAAAGAATTAGACGCTGTTTATGATTTGGATTTTAACCGTCAAGTTCATCCGCATTGCGCGGCATTGGGCGCCGTCAAGGCTCAAGAGACTGTTAAATTTTCTATAACAAGCCACCGAGGATGTTTTGGCGAATGCAATTTCTGCTCTATTGCCGTCCATCAGGGCAAACAGACAATTTCAAGAAGCCGCTCTTCAATAATAAAAGAAGCCAAAAAAATTGCCGCTTTAAAAGATTTTAAAGGTTGTATTTCAGATATTGGAGGACCTTCGGCAAATATGTTCGGCTGCGCCTGCAGTCAAAATAAAAATGCAGGCTCTTGCCGCGACAAAAGATGCCTTTTCCCTGATATTTGCAAAAATTTAGTTTTCGGGCATAAAGAGCAGATTGAGTTGTTCTCAGAGGTTTCAAAAATAGACCGGGTAAAAAAAGTTTTTGTCTCTTCGGGCATAAGGCACGATTTGATAATTGCAGATAAAGAATGCGGCGCAATGTGGCTGGATAAAGTTTTACAAAATCATACAAGCGGGCAATTGAAAATAGCTCCCGAGCATATAAACGGCGACGTTTTGTCTTTTATGGGAAAACCCAAAGCCGCGGATTTATTTGATTTTTTAAAACTCTTTGAAGAAATGAATAAAAAAACAGCGGCGCGCGGCATTCCGCTGAAAGCGGAACGTCCGTCTTTTAAAAGATTTTTGACTTACTATTTTATAGCGGCTCACCCGGGATGTTCGGGAAAAGAGATGGGGGAATTAAAACTTTGGACGGATAGAAATTTGAAATTTACTCCTCAACAGGTTCAGATTTTCACCCCTCTGCCTTCTACTTGGAGCGCGGCTATGTATTTTGCAGAAAAAGATTTACAGGGGAATAAAATTTTTGTTGAAAAGGATAGAAATGAAAAACAAAAGCAAAAAAGGCTCATTACAGGAGATAATAAAAAAGGCTCTTGGGATTTTTAATTTTCTTTTTAAAGCGAAACAAAAAAGAGGCGGCGGGCTGGGCAGGCGGCGGGAAATAGGCAAATCTGTTTTCCGCAATTATCTTGATTGCCCCGTTTTAGGATACCTTTCGCAGAGGAAAAAACTCCCGGGTCTTTCTCAACTAAATCATAATTTTCTCATTTACGAAACAAATCAAATAAGAAAGAGGGCTCAAAAGACTTTTCCCGGCATCATTGACGCTTCGCATCTCAAATCAAAAGAAATTTTTTCCCTTTTAAAAAATCCTAAAACAAAAACTTTATCGGGCGCTAAATTTTCTTATAAAAACTTTTCTGCCCGTTGCGATATTTTAAACAGAAACGGCGAAGACGCTTGGGATTTATGCGAGATAAGAACGGGAAAAACTTGCAAATTGAAATATATATCAGACTTGTCTTTTAACTCTATGATATTGGAAAAATCCGGCGTTAAAACCGCAGACAAAAGCATAATGTATATATCGGGCGCTTACAGATTAGGAATGGAGGCTGAAAAACTTTTCAGATTTCAAAATTGCAATGAGAAAGTTGAAGAATACAAAGCGCTCCATTGGGATTCATTGGACAAAATTTCCAAAGAAATCAGCGGCGCTGAAATGCCTCCTCCTTCTTTTAAGAGAAAGTGCAAAAACTGCCCGCTTTTTGCCGAATGTATAGGCTCTGGAATTGAAGAAAGTATTTTTGATATGCCTGGTCTGTCAGTTTTGAGGCTTGAAGAATTGATAGGAAAGGGCATTATTAAAATGGAAGATATTCCCGAAGATTTTGAAATGACGGAGAGACAAAAAATAATCAGAAATTGCCATAAAACAAAATCTGTTTTTGTCTCTGCGAAATTAAAGGAATATTTAGAAAAACTGCCTCAGCCGTATTTTTATCTTGATTTTGAATCCATAAACACAGTCTTGCCCGTCTATGAAGGCTTTGCTCCGCACAGTCAGATTTTGACGCAATTTTCAATAGATAAATGCTGCGGGATAGACAAAGTTGAAAAGCATTTTGAATATATAGCCGACCCGAAACGCAATTGCCAAGAGGAAATAGCCGCTAAATTGATTGATGTTTTAGACGGCAACGGAAGCATTATAGTCTATTCCAATTTTGAGAAAAGAGCCGTTGAAACATTGGCGGCTTTATATCCTCAATACGCGGAAGGTTTAAACAATATAGCGGGACGCATAGTTGATTTTGAAGAAGTCCTCTCTGAAAATTACTATGACATTAAATTCAAAGGACGTTCTTCAATAAAAACGGTTTTGCCGATAATGTCAGGCATAAATTATGACGGTTTGGAAATAGGCGAGGGAGGCGATGCGGCTGCGGCATTTGCCTTTATGGCTTGCGGGGTCTATGACGAGGAAAAAAGCGCAAAAACAAAAGAATTTTTACTTAAATACTGCGCTCAAGATACTGCCGCTTTGATGAAAATACACAAATTTTTAAATGATTTGAAAGTTTAGAATTATAAATGCGAGCAGAAAAAGCCGCGCTAAAAAGATATTTGAAAGAAATAAATTTTGCTGTTTCGTCAAAAGACATTCTGCAAAAGTTTTTGCAGAATGCCTATAACTCTAAACTCTTAAACTGTCCGCTTTTAACTTATATTGTCTTGTCTCGGTCTGCTCTTCCATCTCCTATGAAACCAAAACCACTGCTCCGGGTGTTCTCTAATAACTTCTTCTAATCTCTGATAATAAATAGTGTTTATAATTTTGATGTCTTCTTCGCGGTTGCCCGTATTTGGAATGGGGAGTATTTCTGTTTTCATTTTCATACTTCCGTCTTTTTGACGGCAGCCGAAAGCCGTAATAATCGGGCTTTTTGCCGCAAGAGCAAAAACAGCAGGTCCTTTTGGAGTAGAGGCAATATGCCCGAAAAAAGGAATAAATAAGCCTAAATGACCTGCATCTTGGTCGCCCAAAATTGCAAGGACTTTATTTTTCTTTAAAGCCTCTACAATGCCTCTAAATGCAATTCTCTCATTCTTATTAAAGTTGATAATGTGAAAGCCTTCCTGCGTCCTAAATTCATTTAACATTCTGTCAACATAACCGTTTGATTGATTAGGCACTATAAGCGCCACTTGATATTTTTTCGCAAAAGATAAAGCGGACAATTCCCAGTTGCCGTAATGAGCAGACAGCAATACTAAACCTTTCCCCTGCGCAAGAGTCCTTTCTATCAATTCTCTATCATAAATAAGCATTTCATCTAATTTCTCTACGGGCATTTTGGGTATAAAAAGAAAGTCAACAAAAACGGCTGTGAAATTATTATAGACGGCGAGCGCTATTTTTTTTATTTCTTTTAAACTTTTTTGCGGAAAAGCGAGGCGTAGTCCTCCGATAACATCTTTTTTCCTAATCGGAATGAAATAAAACATCATAAAAGCCGCAAAGCGCGCAAAAAGCAAAGAGAGAGGTCTGCCGATAAAATACATAAGAGAGACTATAAATCTCAAAGCATAATATTCAATTCTGTTTTGAAACTGTGTCCGAGCCATTTTTTAGTCCTTAAATGCGAAAATTTAACTTGCATTATGAATGTTCAATTGTCTTTTTCATAAATTGCTTTCCCTGTTTTTTCTACTGCCTGCAGAAAAAAATTGCCCTCGTCTTTTTTGTTTTGATATTCGGCTCTTGAACATATAATTACGTCCATAGCGTATTGGCTGTTTATGTCCAAAATCAATTTTTTGACTTCCCAATTTCTATTCAATCTCTCTGCGCAACTTTTTGAAACAAAATCATTGTCTAAAATGACCATCAAATCAATATCGCTGTCTTTTGACGCCGTCCCTTTAGCATTTGAACCGAATAGAATAATTTTATAGGGGTCGGCTGGCTGCAATTGTCTTACTATTTTGTTTAAAACACTCTCATTTAACATCTGTTTCACCTTTTTGGAAAATATTTTATCCGCTGATGAGTATTCTATCTATTTACAAGAGAGTATAAGGCAAAGCCCATTCTCTTGTTTTGCCTCTTTTTTAACGCCGCCGTTTACTGTAATCGGCGATAGCGTTTATTCTGCTTTTGTCTCTTTTTTAACGCCGCCGTTTACTCTTATTTGAATTGTCTCCATAGCGCTAATTCCGTCTGCATCAACTGCTCTGACTGCTATTTGATATGTCCCCTCTCCCCATAAAACTTTTTGTTTCCCTTCTCTGTCTATGGCTATTTCTGCAGAAAATCCTTTTTGAGAGTCATAGTTTAAATCCCATTGCCATAAAGAGATATTTTTCCCCGAGGCTGTAAAAGCAATTTCTTTTTTATCTCCCGCATCTTTATATTCCCAATCCAATTTTATTATAGGCGGTTTTATCAAGGGAACAATATCTGAAACTTTTACAAGTTCTATTTCTATGCCGTGTTCTTGTTTGATTTCAGCCACATATTCAACGGCGCTTTTTGCAAAATCAAAGGCTATAAAATAACCTTTCTTTACTTTTGACTGCATTAAGACGCCTATAAAACTTTGCATCTGGGGGCGTCCGACGCCCGTCTGCTGTTTTACTTGTATTGGGACAGCGCCTGATTTTTCTCTTTTGACGCCGTCTTTCCCGCTGTCTGAACGCTGTTTGGCATTAGGCTCTCCGCCAAATTGAGAGACGATAAAGGTTTCAAATTCAAAAGGATTCATATTGAAGAGTTTTTCATAATCGTATTTTTGGGCGCGCATCTCCCAAAGGTCTTTAATAACTAAATCCGTTTGATTTTCAAGTCTTGCATTTGAGACGGCAATAGCGCGGACAGACTGGTCTATGCCGATAAAATGTCTTTCTAATCGGCGGGCTACAGCGCAAGCAGTGCCGCCGCCGCAAAATGCATCTAATACTAAATCATTTTTATTTGAAAACGCTTTGATAATGCGCTCTAAAAGTTCTTCAGGTTTTTGAGTGGGGTAGCCTATTCTTTCTTTAGCGGAAGCGTTTATAATAGGCATTTCCCATACATCGCCGATACGCCGTCCCTCCGATAAATAAATTTTATAAGGCTCGGCGTCTTTTCTCTTTTGCCAACGAAACCATCTGCCGTCTATATCTTGTCTGTAATGCCCGTCTGCTTTGCCCGACCTCTGCCCGTATTCTTCGCGCAATTCATTAAATATATATTTATCGTTTTTTGAATAACAAAAAATAGTGTCGTGCAGATTTTGAAATTTTTTGCTCGCCGCCGTATATCTTTTATAACTCCACACTATTTCATTTACAAATTCGCCGCCATAGAGTTTATCAAGGATATAAACTCTGATATAGGCATTTGCATGCCAATCGCAATGGACGCAAAGAATGCCGTTTGTTTTTAAAACGCGCCACATCTCGTCAATGCGTTCTTTAAGCCACTCTATATAATGCATAATGCCGCCCGCCCAGCGGTCTGTAAAACTGCCGATTTCTCCGTCGTCGCCCCAAATCACTTCATAATTTTTTTGAGAAAAGAAAGGCGGGTCTATATAAATTAAATCAGCCGATTCTTTAGGCATCTGACGCAATACTTGCAAATTGTCGCCGAGTATAAGTTGATTTTTTATTTGCGAATTTTGATTTTTAATTTTTTGTAAATCCGCCATTTTTAGTCCTTAAACAAAGCGTAAATGCATAGCGCCGCGCAAACACATAGCGCCGCCGCAATCACCGACCTGGGGGTCATTCCCGAGTTGCCCTCTATAAACAAGGCAACTCAAGAAGGCGGGAATCCCTGTTTGTTATAAGGCGTTCATCGCTTTCTGCCGTTTTCTTTTCAAAGGCAAGACAAAGGCAAAATGGATTGCGGCTTTCGCCGCAATGACACCCGGGGTTTTGGCAATGACACTAACGGGCTGGGGTTTGACGCTACCGCAAATCCGCTAAATCCCGGGTGTCATTCCCGCGTTGCCCTCTATAAATAAGGCAACTCAAGAAGGCGGGAATCCCTGTTTATTATAAGGTGTTCACCTTTTTGCCTTTTGCTTTTTGAAAAGAGAAAGGAAACTGCGAAAATGGATTCCCGCGCTCCGCGCGAGAATGACAAAGGCAACGGCGTCAATGCCAACACCCCGGGTGTCATTCCGTCGCAAGACGGAATCCCTGTTTGTTATAGGATTTTCACATTTTTGCCTTTTGCCTTTTTTGCTTTTTTGCCTTTTGAAAAGAGAAATGAAACGACAAAAATGGATTGCGGCAGCGCTATGTGTTTGCGCACGACGCAAATGACACCCGGGGTTTGGGCTTTTGCCGTTTTTCCTCAATTTTTAACTTTTAATGTGAAAAGGCAGTTTTAGTTAACAGAGACCCCCGCCTTCTTGAGTTGCCTTTCATACCGTTTTGCAACTCGGGGGTGACATTACTTTTAACTCTTAACTTTTAACTCAATTCTCAGTTTTGTTTTGTTTTTTTTGGTCGTCTTGTATAAAAATGCCCGCTAAAAAACTCTTTTGAAAATCTACCGCTTTATACGGACACATCTCGTGACAGCAAAAACAAGATATGCAATTTTTTGCATTTATAAAAGGAAAGCCGTCTGCGCCCGCTTTTATTGTTTTAGCGGGACAAGAGCGGGCGCATAAAAAGCATTTAGCGCAAATTGTTTTATTGATTGCAGGCTTTATCCATAAAAGTTTGCCTAAAATTTTCACCAAAGGTTTTGGGAGTTTGTCAAAAATTCTCGTTTTAGGCATTTTGAAATTTGAGAAATTAAAATCAGCAATAGATGAGCCGCAAATTTCAGCGTCTTTTAAACTCTCTTTTTTTATATTGAAATTCCTGCACAAATTGTTTTTAGCAATATCTATGCCTGCGGCATTCATCAAAACAGCGTCAAGCAAAGGCGTATTGTCAGAGGCGGCAATTAAATTCATCTCTCTGATATAGCCGGCGCTCGGTCCATTTCCTTCCATAGATAAAATACCGTCTATGAGAGTAAATCTGATTTTGTCTTTTAAAAACAGATAGATATTTGTCAAAAGCGCGGAAAAATCCTCATTTTTAGAAGCGTATTTATGATATTCCACTTTTAAAAGACCCGGGACGCATCCGTAAAAATTTTTTACGCCGCCCGTGAAAGTCATCAAGGAATGGGTTTTTAATTTAGGCAGATTTATTATTCCATCGCAATCCAAAACGGCTTTAGAGAAAGTTACTCTCTTTATATTTTTGTCGCCTATATCAAAAGTCATAGCGCCTGCCGCTTCAAATTGAATAAGTTGAGCGCCTTCCTCTTTGCAAATTTGTTCTAACCCCGTAACTTTCCACAGATTTTCTATATCCCGTATAGAGCCGCCGGGGCTGTCCCCTACAAAAACTTTAGCCCCAGCCTCTTTTGCCGATTTTATGACGGCGCGGACAATTTCAGGATGAGTTGTAATTGCTTTTTCAGGCGGCTCAGGCGCTAAAAGATTTGGTTTTAGGAGAATTTTTTCTCCGCTTTTTATGTATTTTTTTATGCCGCCTAATAAATCTATTGATTTTTTGACGGCGCTGAAAGCGTCTTTATAATTTTGACATCTGACGAGACTTATTTTATTAGACATTTGTCGCTCCTTTTGCCTTTAATTCTCAATTCTCAATTTTTTAGCGTCAGCCGCGAGGATGATATTTTTGATGTTTTTGAGCGATTTGAGAATTGCTTATATGCGTATAAATTTGCGTTGAAACTATTGAACTATGCCCAAGCAATTCTTGGACAAAACGAATATCGGCTCCTCTTGCTATCAAATGGCTCGCAAAAGAGTGCCGCAATACGTGAGGGG
>JAIRQB010000178.1 GCA_031256695.1 Elusimicrobiota bacterium
GCCGAGCGCCAAATTGTTTTTCTGCAAATATTCTATTTCAAAGTCAAAACAAAATGTTTTAGCGGGCGCTATCTCTTTTAAATAAATGTCTCTGTTTATTAAATCAAACGCTATTTGCTGATATTTTAAAACGGGGTGGTCAAAAGATATGGAACAATCTATGGAAAGCCTGTCGGAAGGAAAAACCTCGTATTTTGAAGTGTCTGTTTCAAAAACAAAAGGCTCTTTTAAAATAAAGTATTGTCTTTCAGCATCAAGTTCTTGCAAACCGCCGCTTGCAAGAGTTTGCGCAAAAAGTTTAGCGCTGCCGTCAAGAATAGGAGGCTCGCTATTATTTATTTCAACAATTAAATTATCTATGCCTAAAGCGTTTGCAGAAGACAAAATATGCTCTATTGTGTAAATTTCAGCGCCGTTTTTTGCTATCACAGTGCCTCTGACAGCCTTAGAACTTTGAGCATTTTGCCAATTTGCTTCTATTTTGATTTTAGCAGGCAAATCAACCCTTATAAATTGAATTCCCGTATTTGCTTCTGCCGGTTTAAAATCTATTTTGCTTTTCTTTCCGCTGTGCAAACCTATTCCCTTGACGGAGACTTCTTTTAATATAGAGGTCTGTTTAGACAATTTTTCCTCCGATTCAGTTCACGCAAATCTAAAAATATGTTTTGGAGTATATCATTTTTGCAGTCGGAGTTATGAATAATAATGCTCAAAAAGGTTAAAAATCTGAAAGTTATGAGTTCAGAATGCTATACACAAAGCGCAAAAACAGACAGCCGCCGCAAATAGCGGGGCGCAGAGAGAAAAGCAGAAGTATTAGTTAAATTTGCCTCTGCTGATTTTGCCAGGTAAGCGCCGACGGCAATTTTCCAATTATTGCTTTTAAAAAACTCATTCATTTTTCAATGATATTTAACAAAGATTGACAATAAAACTTAAAATATGCAATAAAAAGATGTATATGCCGTTATTAAAATATAGGAGGATATTAAAATGTCTAATGAAACTATTGACGAAAAAGAACAAATGCAGGCAAGGCGTCCAGTTTGGGACGAATACTTTATGAAACTTGCGTGGCTTGCGGCTGAGAGGTCAACTTGCTTAAGACATCATGTCGGGGCAGTTATAGTAAGAGACAAAAGAATACTCACTACTGGATATAACGGCGCTCCCGCAGGCGCCAAGGATTGTTTATCATTAGGCTGTCTTAGAAATGAATTGAATATCCCTTCGGGGCAAAAACAGGAAATATGCCGAGCAATACACGCTGAACAAAACGCCATTATACAAGGCGGTTTTTGCGGTATAAATATATCAGGCGGGACGCTATACTGCACGCATTCTCCGTGCATATTATGCGCCAAAATGATAATAAATGCGGGCATCAAAAAAGTAATAGTCAGCCAATCTTATCCCGACACCTCATACCAATCTTTATTTAAAGAGGCGGGCATAGAATTCCGATTATTTCAAACCGAGGCTTTGTCAATAAGCCGATTAAAATGATATTTTGAAAACAAATAATGCAATAATGAGGCAAAAGAGAACGTTATTTAGAATGGAAGCGCAAAAGAAGCAAGATGCAATAAAATGTAAAAGCGGACGTTATTAGAGCAGAATGTTTTGTTCGGTTCCGCGGCAAACTGATGCACAAATGCAGGCATTTGCAAAGGACATCTTTATGAAAAACCTAAACGATTTTGACTTGGTTGTTCTGTTTAAGCAAGGCGACAATAGGGCTTTTGAAGAAATTCTTCTTAGATATCAATCCCACGTATATACCTATATATTGTCTATGGTAAGAAATATAGACAGCGCCAATGATATTTTTCAAGAAGTGTCCTTGAGAATGTTTAAAAAACTAAAAGACTATAAAGATGAAAATAAGTTGAAAAACTGGATATTTGCCATTGCTAAAAATATGACTATGGATTATTTCAGAAAAAAGAAAAAAGAATTTTTGCCGATAGAGACTTTGGAAGATCCGTCTTTTTTAAATTTTATATCCGATTCCTCGCCGCAACAACTTGAACTGCTCGTGACAAACAGCGAAATAGAATTGCTGAAAACAGCCGTCAATTCTCTTTCGCGGGAAGAAAGGGAATTGATACACTTAAAAGAGTATTTGAGTTTTAAAGACATAGCAGCCATACAAAATAAACCGCTTGGGACATTGCTGTCAAAATTCAATAGGGCTTTAAAAAAGATTAAAATCTTTATAGAAAAACAAGAAAAGGAGGTGGATTGCAATGAATATATGCGATAAATTACCGCTATATCTTTACAATGAAATGAGCGGAGAAGAAATGTTGGAATTTAGAGAGCACCTATTGCATTGCCGCGAGTGCTCTTGCAATGCAAGGCTTTTTGCCAAACTTAAAAATATAAAGACATTGCAAAGCGCTCCGCCCGGCATCATAGAATCCGTTTTAAACAAGACTGCGCGGAGAGGAAAAAATTCCAAGCGCCGTAAACTTGTAAAAACCGCTTTTGCCGCAATATCAGCCGCTGTCTTGGCGGCTTTTCTAACGGCTTCAGAGACGCCAAACAGCAACAGCGCCGCAAACAATAAAC
>JAIRQB010000191.1 GCA_031256695.1 Elusimicrobiota bacterium
TCTTTAAACATTTTAAGGAGTATCGGTCTATCTCTTTCAACTTGAGCGGCGTGAGCGGCTCTGATTTGTTTTGCAATATCAACTCCCGGATATGCCTCGCTCCAAGCCTGCCGTAATTCTTGCCACCGCTTTCGCAGTTTTAAATCAGCCTTTCCTTCCGCATTTTTATTTTTATTTTTATTTGTTTATTGCTGACGCTGTTTTCTTTAATTCTTAATTCTTATTAAAGCATCCTGAAATAAAAAAAGACCAAGTCTTAAAAAACTTGGTCTTTTTTATTTTCCGCTTCTAAAAAACTATAGCGGCGGCGGCGGCATATTGTTTTGTATGGGAAATTGAAATGTCTATTCTTTTATATTTTTTATTTCTGATATAAATCTCAGGCTTTGAATCTTTAGCATTTTTTATTGATATATCTTTTATAAGGAGTTTTTTGTCTTTTCTGTTTAGCGCTTTCCAAACAGCCTCTTTTGCCGCAAAACGCGCCGCAAGATGCTGAATTGCCGTTTTTTTAGAAAGGCTGTATTTCAATTCTTCTTTTGAAAAAACTTTTTCTAAAAAAACTCTGTCTTTTGCATATTTTTTAAATCTGTCAATTTCTTCAATGTCTATGCCTATATTCATTTTTACTCCACAGTGACAGATTTCGCAAGATTTCTCGGCTGGTCAACGTCGCAGCCCAGCGCTACTGAAATATGATATGCCAATAATTGCAGAGGCAAAACGGACAAAATAGGCGAAAAAAATTCATCTGTTTGCGGTATAAAAATTTGATAATCAGTTTTCTCTTTGACGAGGCTGCCGCCTTCCGAGACTACCGCTATAATTTGCGCCCCGCGCGCTTTTGCCTCTTCTATATTTGAGAGAGTTTTTTCATAAATAAAACTGTTCGGCATTATTGCAACTATAGGCATATTTTCATCTATTAAGGCTATGGGTCCGTGTTTCATCTCTCCTGCAGGATAGCCTTCGGCGTGTATATAAGATATTTCTTTTAACTTTAAAGCGCCTTCCAAAGCAATTGGATAATTTATATGCCTTCCTAAATATAAAAAATCCCTCTTGTTTGAAAAAGTTTTAGCAATTTTTGCAATGCCGTCTGATTTTTTTAAAAATTCGCCCATCTTTAAAGGAATGCTCCAAAGTTCTTTTAGGTATTGCGAGAATTTTTCTTGCGGCAGAGTTTTTCTTTTTGAAGCGAAATACAGAGACAAAATATATAAGGCGGCAAGTTGACCCGTAAAAGCCTTTGTTGAAGCCACGCCTATTTCCGGTCCGCAATGAGTATAAAAAACATTATCGCTTTGACGGCTTATAGTAGAGCCTACGGCATTACAGACGGCAAGGGAAGGACAATTTGCCGCTTTAGCAGTTTTAAGCGCTGCAAGAGTATCCGCCGTCTCGCCGCTTTGAGATATGAAAATAGATAAAGTATTTCCATTAAAAATTGGATTTCTATATCTAAACTCAGAGGCAATATCGGCATCGGTAGGAATGCGGCAAAAATTTTCAAATAAAAATTTCGCTATAAGAGCGGAATAATACGCCGTCCCGCAAGCCGCTATATATATGTGTGAAATGTTTTTTATGAAATCTGCGCTCAAAGAGCATTCGTCAATATAGACTTCATTTTTCTCAATGTCTATGCGTCCTCTGATAGTGTCTTCTATAGCGCGGGGCTGCTCAAAAATTTCTTTCAGCATAAAATGCTTATAGCCGTTTTTTTGAGCGCTGACGGCATCCCAATGAATTGTTTTAATTTCTCTCTCAACAAAAGAGCCGCTGTTTTCAATTTTGACGCCGTCAATTTTTATCTCGGCAATATCGCCGTCTTCTAAAAAAATCATCTTTTTAGAATGGGAAAGCAAAGCGGGAATGTCTGAGGCTATAAAATTTTCCCCTTCGCCTATTCCTATAATTAAAGGCGCATCTTTGCGGGCGCAGACTATTTTATCAGGCTCGTCTTTTGACAAAATAGCAAAAGCATATGAGCCGCGTATTTCTTTTATAGCAGTTTGAACCGCTTCAAATAAATTGCCTCTATAATGCTTTTTTATGAGATTTACCGCCGCTTCTGTGTCAGTTTCAGATTTAAAAGAATATCCTTCTTTTATCAGTTGTCTCTTTATATCTGCATAATTTTCAATGATGCCGTTGTGAACCAAAACAATAGTCTCTTCGGCATCGCTGTGCGGATGAGCGTTTTCTTCAGAAGGTTTGCCGTGCGTAGCCCATCTCGTATGCCCTATGCCCGTATTTCCAAGCAAAGGTTTTTTGCCTAAAAGAGAGGATAAATTTGCCAATTTCCCGGCGCTTCGCCTTATATCAATTTTGCCCTCTGCCGATATTGCTATGCCTGCAGAATCATAACCCCTGTATTCAAGCAAAGTAAGCCCTTCAAAAATGATTTGAGAAGCGTTTTTGCCGCCGATATAGCCGACTATTCCGCACATAATAATTTCCCCCTTTTAAGTCAGACGAATACAAACTTTGCCGCTGAGCCGCATCTTTTTTACTTCTTTTTCATTGATATGCTTCCGCTCGCTCGTCAGTTGCCGTTTTTTATAATGATTTTTTCTTAACTCTCAATTCTTATTTTTAACTTTTCAAGTCCGCTCCGCGCTTCCTGCGCGCTTGTAAAAACTATGCCTTTAAAGCCTATTTTCTCTGCGGCTTCTATATTTTCAAGCCTATCGTCTAAAAAAACGCATTCTTCTGCCGTCAAT
>JAIRQB010000193.1 GCA_031256695.1 Elusimicrobiota bacterium
TCTTTAAACATTTTAAGGAGTATCGGTCTATCTCTTTCAACTTGAGCGGCGTGAGCGGCTCTGATTTGTTTTGCAATATCAACTCCCGGATATGCCTCGCTCCAAGCCTGCCGTAATTCCTGCCATCGCTTTCGCAGTTTTAAATCAGCCTCATAGAGATTTAAGCCTTGCAATTCTTGCGGTATAGGCTCTAAATCCTCTTTTTGAGAATGCGGATTTTGATTTTGAGGCTCATCGGCAGGCGGCGCAGTGGCAATCGCAAGCGATTGCTCTGCGCAAATGTCGTTTACGTCTTTGTCTTCTTCTTTTACATTTGCATTTGCATTTTCTTTCTTCTTGGGGGGTTTCTTTGGGGTTATTTAGGGGTTTTTCAGGGGTTATTTTGAGGTTTTTATTCTCATTGTTTGGGGTTTCCTCTTTTTTAGGTCTGCCACCTAAATATCCAAACTCCCCGCCTTTCTTTCCATTCTCAAACTTCTTATTGTTGGCGTCAATCTGTGGTTTTATCAGCATAAAAACAGCTCTTGAGTTGCCTTCTTTTTTGCTATTGCAACTTTGCGAAGGCGGAGTTATTTACGGGCTCTGCCAGTATATGTAAATAATTCAAAAATCCCTGTTGCCTTTATTTTTGAAAAGAGAAAAGGACAAAGAGGCGCAAATATTGTTTTGGTTAACAGAGATTCCCGCATTAGCCGGGGGTGACTCTCATAGTATTAGCGGGTTGTGGCGGCAGAAAATTTAAAGTTATAAGTTAATAAAAATTTGATAGCAGAAAGAGCGGGTTTTGGAAAATCCAAGACTCGCCTTTTTCTGTTTTTTAGGAAAGAGCGCTTTGAGAATCTTGACAAAAACAAATCAAATCATTAAAATAGCGCTCATTAAAATGGAGTGCTAATAAAACTCAAGCGCTAATAAAAGAGGGGAAAGGCTTATTTGAGTTAAAATGGATTGCGGCTTCCGCCGCAATGACACCGTGGCATTAGCGGATTGCGGTAGCGCTATGTGTTTGCGCAGCGCTATGCTTTTGCGCCCGCCGCAATGACATTATCAGAATAAGAGTATTTATAATCAGCGCATATCAACAATGAGCGCTAAATAAGAGGTGATATTATGAGGCAAGTATTGCCGTCAATAATACAAGAGAGAAAGTCAAAAATTTTAGGCGCGGTAATCCATCAATATGTAAAAACGGCAAAACCTGTCGGCTCAGACATTATAATAGACGCTTACGACATTAAATTGTCTCCTGCTACGGTTAGAAATTTAATGGCTGAACTTGAAGAAGAGGGCTTTTTAACCCATCCGCATACTTCTGCGGGCAGAATACCGACAGACAAAGGATATAGAGCATATGTGGATTCTATAAGGCAAATACAAGATGTCGCTGTTGAGGAAGAGGAACGCATTAAGAGAGAGTATGAGCAGAAAAAGAATGAAATAGAGACTGTTTTAAGCGAGACTTCTAAAATTTTATCAGTCTTATCTCAATATACGGGTTTTGTGACAGCGCCTAAAACGGAACTTGACCTGATAAAGAATGTTGAATTGCTCCAAATAGGCGCAGACGATATTTTAATCATACTTATTACAAATACGGGAATGGTAAAACAGATGAGGGCGGGAGTGAGTTTAAATCCAAGCCAAATCAACCGTCTGCGGAATTTTTTAAATGAGAATTTAAGAGGCATTCCGCTTTCAGAAGCGGCTTCAAGAATGAGTAAAGAAATAAATGATTTTTGGCAAAGCGAGACTGAAATTTTAGATTTTGCCCGCGCTCTTTGCGGTATCTTTAACAGCATTGAAAATGACATATATATAGGAGGCGCTTCAAATGCCGCAGAAATAGCCGCGCTAAACGATTTCAGCGATTTTGACGCTTTTAAAACTCTTATAAAATTTAACGATGACAAGAGGAAACTCATAGAAATAGTTGATAAAAATCTAAATTTTGACGGAATCAATGTAAAAATCGGCTCTGAGTTTTTATCCGATGAATTAAAAGATTTAAGCATAGTGACGACATCTTATAATGACGGCGAAAAGGCTATAGGTTTGCTGGGGATTGTAGGACCTAAAAGAATGGAATATGACAAGATGATGTCCCTTGTCAGCGGCATTTCAAAGGCTTTAAATGAATTTTTGAGAAATAAAATTGGGTAAAGGCAGTTAAGAGTTAAAAGTTAAAAGTTAAGGAAAAATGTCAAAAAGCCAAAACCCCGGGTGTCATTTGCGGCGTGCGCAATTCTGATAGAGACAAGTGCGCTGCGCAAACACATAGCGCTGCCGCAATCCATTTTAAAATTCAGAAGTTAAGAGTGAAAAGTTAAAAGTGACAACAAACGGCAGTATTCCAAGTTGTCATACCCGCGAAGGCGGGTATCCATTTTATTTCAAACAATACAAAAAGTTAAAAGTTAAAAGTTAAGGAAAACAGCATTTGAGAAACAGCGTCAAGCGAAGTTATGTCGTCCCGGTGTCATTGCGTCGTGCGCAATTCTGATAGAGACAAGTGCGTTGCGCAAACACATAGCGCTGCGCAAACGCATAGCGCTGCGCAAACACATAGCGTTGCCACAAGGCTTCCCGCTGATGTCATTGCGTCGTGCGCAATTCTGATAGAGACAAGTGCGCTGCGCAAACACATAGCGCTGCCGCAATCCATTTTAAAATTGAGAAGTTAAAAATTAAGGTGAAAGGCAGTTAAGAGTCAAGTGAGTTGCCATCTGTAATTGGGGGCAACTCTGTTAAAAATTAAAAATTAGGGAGGAAATGTGGATAAAGAAAATGACGAAAACTCAAATAAAGAAGCGGCAGATACGGGCGAAAGCAAAGAGCAGTCTGAAACAGAAACAGAAAACGCTTTCACCGGGCAAAATCAAGAGGAAAATTTAAGCGAAACGGAAATATTGCAAAGGTCCCTTGACGAAGCGCTAAAACAATCCGCTCAGTATTATGACCAGATTTTGAGGCTCAAGGCTGATTTTGAAAATTACAGGAAGCGCGCTGAAAAAGAAAAAAGAGATTTTTTGGAATGGGGCAAAGAGAAAATCCTTTTAAAGCAAATAGGCATAAATGATGTTTTGGAGCAGGCTTTAAAAAGCGCAAAAAACGGAGACAATCTTGAGAGCATTCTCATAGGTTTAGAAATGATAAGCAAAGAATTTTCAAAGATGCTTTCAGAAGAAGGCATAGAGGAAATAAAATGCGAAAAGTTTGACCCGCAATTTTGCGAAGCATTAGATTTCGCAGAAGAAAAAGAAAAGCAAGACGGCGAAATTTTAGAAATCTATCAGAAAGGCTATAAGATGAATGGACGGCTTATCAGGGCGGCAAAAGTAAAAATTGTCAGAAATACAAAATAAAAAAGGAGGCTTTTATGGCAAAAATAATAGGAATAGATTTAGGAACATCAAATTCAGCGGCTGCTGTAATGGAAGGCGGTAAAACAACTCTCATTCCATCGGCTGAAGGCACGACTTTAGGCGGCAAGGCTTTTCCCTCATATGCGGCTTTCACAAAAGACGGTCAACTGTTGGTAGGAGAGCCTGCGAGGAGACAAGCGGTGACAAACCCCGAAGGCACAATAAGCGCTTTCAAGAGAAAAATGGGGACAGATTATAAGTATCAAATCAATGGAAAAGAGTTTACTCCCCAGCAACTCTCCGCTTTTATCTTGCAGAAAATTAAAAAAGACGCCGAAAATTATTTGGGCGAGACTATCAGCAAAGCGGTAATTACAGTCCCCGCTTATTTTAACGACAATCAAAGACAGGCTACAAAAGATGCGGGCGCAATAGCGGGTTTAGAAGTTGTCCGTCTTGTCAATGAGCCTACTGCGGCTTCTCTTGCCTACGGCATAGATAAAGTCGGCAAAGAGCAGAAAATTTTAGTTTTTGATTTAGGCGGCGGCACTCTTGATGTGACAATTATGGAGATGGGCGCAGAAGGCACTTTTGAAGTTTTATCAACTTCGGGCGACACTCAACTGGGCGGCACAGATATGGACAATGCTTTAATCAACTATATTGCAGACGATTTCAAAAAGAGCAGCGGAATAGATTTGAGAAACGATAAGATGGCTGTTCAAAGACTAAAAGAGGCGGCGGAAAAAGCAAAGATTGAACTCTCTAATATTTTAGAGACAGATATAAATTTGCCTTTTATCACAGCAGACGCTTCAGGTCCAAAACATTTGACTATGAAATTTACAAGGTCAACTTTAGAAAATCTCGTCCGCCCAATCGTTGATAGGTGCAAAACCTCAATAGAGCAAGCAATATCAGATGCAAAACTTTCTAAAAGCGGCATTACAAAAATCATTTTAGTAGGCGGTCCTACGAGAATGCCTATAGTTCAAAAATTTGTAGAGGATTGCGTCGGCAAAAGCGTTGAACACGGAGTAGACCCTATGGAATGCGTATGCTTTGGCGCCGCTGTCCAAGCGGCAGTTTTGACGGGCGATGTGAAAGATATTCTTTTGCTTGATGTTACGCCATTGACGCTGGGCATAGAAACTGCAGGCGGCATAAGAACTCCCTTGATAGACAGAAATACGACAGTGCCCGCTAAACGCTCTCAAATTTTTTCAACCTATTCAGACAATCAGCCCGCTGTTGAAATAAATGTCTTGCAGGGCGAAAGACCGATGGCGAAAGATAATTTGTCGCTCGGCAAATTTTTGCTTGACGGCATACCGCCCGCGCCGAGGGGAGTTCCGCAAATAGAAGTCACTTTTGATATTGATGCAAACGGCATATTAAATGTCAGCGCCAAAGACAAAGGGACGGGCAAAGAGCAATCAATAAAAATCTCATCTTCTACAAAACTCTCAAAAGACGATATAGACAAATATGTCAAAGAAGCCGAGCAATACGCTTCAGAAGACGCCAAACGCAGAGATGAAATTGAAGAGAAAAATAAAGCCGACAATTTAGTCTATTCAGTTGAGAAAAGTTTAAAAGAGCACGGAGACAAAATTTCGGCAGATGAGAGATTGCAAGTAGAGCAGGCTTTAAGCGCCGCAAAAGACGCTTTAAAGGGAAGCGATATAAATTCAATAAAGTCAACAAGAGAAGCATTAGAGACAGCCTCTCATAAACTCGCAGAAGCGGTTTATAAAAATGCTCAAAGCGCGGGCGGCGGGGCAAGCGGCGCTGAAGGAATGAGCGGCAATCAAAGCGGAGCAGGAACTCAAAACAATTCATCTCAAAATGCGCAAGGCGAAGTAATTGACGCTGAAGTAGTTGACGATGACAAAAACAAATAAATTAAGAATTAAGAATTGACAATAAACGGCAGTAATGAGTAATGAACACAAAGCAAAGCGAGAATTGAAGGCAAAATGGATTGCGGCAGCGCACTTGTCTCTATCAGAATTGCGCAGCGCTATGCGTTTGCGTTTGCGCCCGCAATGACACCAACGGCGGCGTCAAAGCCAAAGCTTCGCCTACCATTGCACAAACCCGGGTGTCATTCCGTCGCAAGACGGAATCCATTTTGCCTTTGAAAAGAAAACGGCAGAAAGCGGTGAACGCCTTATAATAAACAGGGATTGTGGCTTCCTTGAGTTGCCTTGTATCTTGGTTTTGCAACTCGGCAATGACACCAATGGCGCATCAAAACCCAGCCCTTCAGTGTCATTCCCGCGAAGGCGGGAATCCCTGTTGTCTTTGCCTTTGTCTTTGCCTTTGAAAAGAAAACGGCAGAAAGCGGTAAACGTCTTATAATAAACAGGGATTGCGGCTTCCTTGAGTTGCCTTGTATCTTGGTTTTGCAACTCGGCAATGACACCTGGGCGCTATGCGTTTGCGCCCGACGCAATGACACCAACGGCGGCGTCAAAGCCCAGCCCTTCAGTGTCATTCCCGAGTTGCAAAACATTATGCAAGGCAACTCAAGAAAGCGGAGTTGCAAAACTATGCAAGTAAGGCAACTTATAGAAATATAATAGGCAAAATATCTTAAATGATAAGGAATAAAAAACAATGCCGGAATCTGAAAATCTTTTTAATTCTTTGTCTCTTTTGTTAAATCAAAAAATACCTGACTTGATAGTTTCAAAAAGCAAGAAATGGATGTGTTTTGCTCAAAAAGGAGCGGCAAAATTTGCTTGGTGTCTATTGGCTAAAAAAAGCCCAAAAATTTCTGTTTGGTGTTTAGGAAATCCCTCTGAAATACAAAGCAAATATGCGGGGAAAATAAACTTTTTGCCGCGAAGCAAAACAACGGGAGAATTCGGCAAAAACTTTCAAATTAGTTTTATGATAGAGAGCGGACAAGACCTTGAAAATGCCGCCGGCTTGCTTGCTGAAGTTTCAAAAAGTTGGAGCAGAGATGAATTGCTGACGGCATATAATCTCTATTGCAAAACGCCCGTAGATAATTTCAAACAGAATAATGAGGATATTATTTTTTATGCGGGGCTTTTAGGCAAAGAGCCGAAAGAAATCGTCAAAAGATTTAAAAATTTTTTGAGATTAGACGGGAATTCCGGCGATAAAACGGACGCCAATATAGACAAAGATGATTTTGATATTTGGAGAGAATTTTGGAGCGATTTTTCAAAACACGCATATGAGAGCGAAAGTAAAATAGTTGATTATGAAAACAGATTGGGGAATATAATTTTTCCGAGCGGCAGAGATAAAAAAACATTTGTAAATACGAGACTTAATCAAAATCTTTTTAGAATGTCCGTCTTATCGGCTTACCAAAACAAATGCTGTATTACCGGGCTTTCAGCCGTTGAATTGTTAAATGCCAGCCATATAATGCCTTGGGCTGTTGATTTGAAAAACAGATTAAATCCCCGCAATGGATTATGCTTAAATGCTTTGCACGACAGGGCTTTTGACAGAGGTTTAATTACAATAATGCCGGATTACACAATTAAAATCTCGCCCATTCTTTATAAACTTTCAAAAGAGAATTTTGCGGCAAATAATTTTCTGCGCTATCAAGGTAAAAAGATAAAAATGCCTGTCCGTTTTGCGCCGCAAAGAGAATTTTTAGAGTATCATAACAG
>JAIRQB010000217.1 GCA_031256695.1 Elusimicrobiota bacterium
TACTGCTGTTGCTGATTGTAAGTCCTTCGCTCTACCTTCAAAAATTTCTGCAGCCCATTTGCCGCCATTATGCTTTGTTTTGCGGGCTGAAATATGCCTTTGCCCTGCCCTGCGGCAAAAGACTTAATACTGGGTCATACCGAGTTGCCCTCTATATTGAGGCAATTCAAAAATCCATTTTTGTTATAAGATTTTTACCTTGTTGTTAATTCTCAATTCTCACTTCTCAATTTTTGAACTTCTTAATTCTGTTACGAACGCGGAAGCGTCTGCATTTTCCCACACTTCCACCCCGCTTACTTCGGCATTTTCAGTATTCTTTTTTTGCAATTTGGCAAATATAAAAGCGGCTATATTTTCAGCAGTCGGATTTATTTCGTCAAAAGGCGCGGTCTCGTTTAGACATTTATGGTCAAGATAAACAATTATCTCATCAAGAGCCTCTCTTATATCGGCAAAGTCTATGAGCATTCCATTGTCTAATAAATTCTCTCCGCTAAATGAAGCCTTGATGCGCCAATTATGCCCGTGCAGATTTTCGCATTTGCCTTTATAATGCCTTAAAAAATGCGCCGATGAGAATGATTTTATGACTGAAAGTTTATATTTCATTTTAATTTCCTTTCAATTGCCTGCGGCGCAGTTTGGCAGTATTTCGCTTTGCCAATTTCAACAAATAAACAGCCGCGCCCGTCAATTCCTGTATTTGACAATCTCTATTTCAGTCCCCGGATAATAAAATTGCAAAATTTGATTATGCGTTTTGCCGTCAAGCCCCATTCCTCTTGCGCCCCATTGGCAAAGTCCCACTTTATGTCCCCAGCCGAAGCCTGAAAAATAAAAACTTCCCTCTGTTTTCTTTATTTCTTTAAATGTATTACTTTTTATTTTCCAAGCGTCAGTAAGAAGTCTAAAACGGTAAGCGTTTAGCCGAATCTCGCCTTTTGTATGCTTAACTATTACTTCAATAGCCGACCCGCCCGGAGTTTTGCCTTCGGGTTTTATTTCAAGTATTTCTCCTATGCCTTTTTCAGTCTTTAGCAATTGCCGCCTGATAAAATCCTCCTCTATTAGAGTTTCCCATTGGGAATACGGCGCATCTTTGCAAAAACCGCATTTTACTCCTTCAAGATATTTTGGGACATCTGTCCATCCCCAAACATATCTTGGATTTTCAGTATGCCCCGCGCAATTGGCGTGGAAAACAGTCTGCGCATATTTGCCGTTATAAGTCAAAACTTGATTGGCTGTCTCGGATACAGCCTCATTTGACAAAGGAGACTCGGCGCTTGCTCCGCCATAGACTTGGCAATGGGTCTGAGCGCATAAATCAAAGCCTTGCGCTGAATGCTTTCCCAAATTTGCCAGCGTATAGGTGCGACTGATTACGCTTTGAGATTTTAAAGTTTCTATTGGCCACTTCGCATCGGATTCCCTGGGGACTACTCCTTTGAGATAATCTTCAAGTTTTAAAACATTTATTACGGCAATGCCGCCTTGCTGGCTTTTGACAATCAAAAAATATCCGCGGTATGCCGTCTTATTGGCATAGAGCAGTCCTCTATCGCTTTCTACGCGCAAAGGCAGGGTTAATTTATTGTTTTCTACTGAAACAACTCCTCCTGAATATGAAAGCCTGGTCAAACCCTTGCTTAAGTTGAGTTTTTTGCCTTTAGCGTCGGATATAGAAAAATTTGCCGAGGCGCCTATATTTGCCGAATTTGTATTCACAATCACGCCTATTTTTACAATGGAATTGGCGACAGGAGCGGCATAGATGGAGGATGCGGCAAATAAAAACAAAACAGACAAGACAATATTCTTCATAAATTTTCCTTTTTTTATAGCGGCTGTCCGCTTTATATTTTTTGAGAAGTTTTTCCAAACCTGTCTATGAAAGAAAATTCGCATCCGCAATATTTCTGAAAATAACAGCCTTTCTTTTTTGCTTCGGCTTTTCCTTCGTAAAAGAAAGGTCTAAAGTCAAAGTATAAAAACTCTATATTGCACGAAACAGACAATTCTTCGGCAATTCTTTTAACAAGGAAATGGTCTTGATGAGGACTTGCAAGCAAACTGGAAGAAAAGAAATCAAAATTATTTTCTTTGGCGCAAAGCGCGGTTTTCAACAAGCGTTCTTTATAGCATTTTGCGCAGTTTTTGACGGCTTTTCCTTTTTCATCTGCCCATATTTGCCTCTCGCCGCCTTTTCCATAGATAAAATTAGGATATTCTAAAAAGTCTATATTTAAATTTGCAGCATATAAAAGAGCGGAATTTTTTCTCTTGCCGTATTCTTCTGCATCCCAAATGTTAGGATTGTGCCAATAAAAAGAAAGTCTAAAATCTGTTTTTAGGATAGTTTTGTTTAAAGACAGCATAGCGCCGGAGGCGCAAGGAGCGCAACAGATATGCAGCAAGAGTTTTTTCTTTGTCAACTTGTCCCGTTTTGTTTGTCGGCTATTATCAGCCGCTCTAGTTCTCTTATTTTAACACTTTCTAATAACGGCTTGCGCAATGCCGTGATTTTTACAGCCTGTCGCGCTGTTTATAATCTGTCTGTAGTTTTTGGAAATCAAAAGTTTATTACAGAAATTTTTAAATCAGAGAGTGGAAAGAACAGTCAAATCTATCTGTTTTGATATAATTCCGCCTGTCTCAAAGAGAGATGATTGAAAGACGCCGTTTGCGGCGAGGATAAAAATAAAAAGGAGAGAGTTATGAAAACTCAAAAGAAGTTGGGCATACTTGCCCTTGTTTTAGCAGTCGGCATCGCTTTTATAGCCTGCCAATCAAAACCGAAAGCAATCACTTTAAAAGTCGGCGACAACTGGGGCGCAAGCCATCCTATGTCTGCCGCAACCGATAATGTATTTAAAAAACAGATTGAAGAAAAAACAAAAGGCGCTATTAAAGTTGAAGTTTATCACGACGGCGCTTTGGGAAATGAGGCGGATTTGTGGAATGCCGTCAGAAACGGCTCTCTTGAAGTTGCTGTCGTAGGCACGGCTATGAATCAAGAATACACAACTATGCTGATAGCCGATTGGCCCTTCCTTTATAGAGATTTAGCGCACGCTAAAGCGGTATGGACTGGCGATATAGCAGAAGAAATAAATGCGGAATTTCATCAAAAATTCCCCAGCGTCTATGTTTTGAGTTGGGCGCCCAATAGCGCAAGAACTTTTACAAGCAATAAGCCTCTTGCAAAACCCGCTGATTTTAAAGGGCAAAAATTCAGAATGCCTAATAATCCAATACACGTAGGCATAGCGCAAAATT
>JAIRQB010000222.1 GCA_031256695.1 Elusimicrobiota bacterium
CGGTTTTAGAGTTGTAAATAATTGCGGAGAAGACGGCGGACAGACTGTCTTGCATCTGCATTATCATCTGCTCGGCGGGCGGAAGTTTTTATGGCCTGCTGGGTAGAATATGTTAAATCAATCTTTCTAAGAAAGGCGGTGTATTAGCAGTGGTAAATATAAGAGTCAGAGAAGGCGAGTCTATAGAAGAAGCCATCAGACGTTTCAAAAGAGAATGCGAAAGAAACGGAATTATGCAAGAGATAAAGAAAAGAGAGTATTACAAGTCGCCAAGCGTGCTGAGAAAAGAGAGAAATGCCGAGACTAAAAGAAAAATAAGGCGCAAAATGCTTAAAGACAGCAGATGGATGAAGCAATAAGAAAAAAGCGGTTTTATTTAAGAGAGTTGTATGCCTTTTTTATAAACGGATACAACTCTCTTTTTATTGTAGGACGCTTTCGCGCCCTGCGTTTACATATAAGGAGAAAGTTATGAAAATAAAAGACATATATAATTTTTTTATTGAGGCGGGCATAGAAGCGGACCCGCGAGGAAAAACTTTAGTTGATTCTGATTTAAAAAAGCGCAAAAGACGTTTTGAAGCGCTTAAAGAGACAGAGAAAAACAATTTTGACAAAGAAAGTTTGACAAATCCCTATTATGATTCACGGATAATTTACGGCGATGAGGAAATTGAAGTAAAAACAGCCATTGTAGGAATAGACGTTGAAACTCCCGAAGTCTTGCTGGCGTCAAAATTAAAAGAAATGGGCAAAAGCATAGATTTAATAATAGCGCATCACCCTGAAGGTTTTGCTTATTCTTCTTTTGCCAATGTCATATATATGCAGTCTGATATTTTAAACAAAGCGGGCGTTCCTATAAATATATCGGAGAAACTTGTTTCTGAAAGAGCAGGCGAAGTATCGCGGAGCGTTTATCCTCAAAACAATGAAAGAGTCTCAGAGGCGGCAAAATTGCTCAATATCCCTTTTATGAATGTCCACACTCCCGCCGACAATTGCGCTGTCTCTTTTTTACAAAAAGGAATAGACGCTGTCCGCCCCGCTTATCTATGGGAAATACTTGAATTCTTAAATAAACAGCCCGAATATATTTACGCTTCAAAAGCGGGACAGCCTCCTATAATTTTAAACGGCAATAAAGATTCCCGTTGCGGAAAAGTTTTTGTGGATATGACGGGCGGGACAGAAGGTCCAATTCAATCTTTAGAGCATTTAAGTCAAGCGGGAATAGGAACTATAGTCGGCATGCATATGAGCGAGAAAGCCCTAAAAGAAGCCGAGAGATGCAAAATAAATGTTCTTTTGGCGGGGCATATTTCTTCAGACAATTTAGGCTTAAATATCTTATTTGACAAAATGGAAAGCAAACTAGGAGTTTTGGAACTTTTAGAATTTTCAGGATTTAAAAGATTTAAAAGACCAATACAAGATATACAATAATACGCCGTATAGTTTTAATATTTGTTAAGTTTGCCGAGTTTTAAGCAAATGCCGTCTTTAATAGACTAAATGTTTTAACATTTATTAAATTTGCTGATATTTCAGCGCTATATATAAGTATACAATGAGAATTAAGCCAATTTATATGCCAAACGGCGCTATTTTAAAAGCGCATTGGAGTTAAAAATGCCTATTTCAGAAGAAACCGTTGAAAGAATAAGGTCGGCAAACGATATAGTCTCAGTGATAAGAGAGTATGCGCCGGATTTAAAGAGGTCAGGGCGCAATTGGCAAGCGAGATGTCCTTTTCACGATGAAAAGACTCCCTCTTTTATAGTCAGCCCTGAAAAAGGGATTTTTAAATGTTTCGGCTGCGGAGCGGCAGGAGATGTGGTAAAGTTTATGATGATGATTGAAAATACCCCTTGGATAGAAGCGCTCAAAAAACTTGCCGCAAAAGCGTCAATAGAGATACGGGAGAGCAGGGACGAAACTGTCAAATACTCGCAAAAAACAAAACTCTATGACATTTTAGAAAGCGCCGCTCTTTTTTATAACAGGCATTTGAATGAAAATCCTAAAGCGGAGCGCGCCCAAAATTATCTTCAAAAGCGCGGCATATCCAAAGAGAGCATAAAAAAATTCAAATTGGGTTTTGCTCCGCAGGGCGCTCTTTTGCAGTCTTCTGCCAAAAAAGGCTTTTCAGCAAAAGACCTTTTAGATGCTGGGCTGATTGCAAAAACTTCAGACGGCTCTCTTTTTGAATTTATGTCTGAGAGGATAGTTTTTCCAATTTTTGATGTTTCAGGGCGGGTATCGGCTTTCGGCGGAAGAACTTTAAATGAAAATAAAACTCCAAAATATATAAATACGCCTGAGACAGCCGTATATTCAAAATCCGCAATGCTATACGGGCTCTTTCAAACTCTGCCCTCTGTCAGAAAAGAAAAGAAAATCATAGTTTTAGAAGGTTATATTGACGTCATAATTCCGCAACAATTTGGAATATCGGGCGCGGCAGCCTCGCTTGGAACATCTTTCACAAATAAGCAGGCTAAACTTATCTCGCGCTATGCCGACAAAGTCCTTTTGCTTTTTGACCCCGACGATGCCGGCAGAAATGCGGCTCAAAGGGCTTTGGAAATATTGGCTGAAGATGCCTCGCTTGACATATCAGTGTCTTCGCTTCCTGAAAATATAGACGCGGACGAATATATAATCAAATTCGGCAAAGAAAAATTTTTAAAACATATTTCAGACAATTCAAAAAGCGCAATAGACTTTATGATAGAAAAAACCGCAAGAGAAATAGGCTTAAATTCCCCGTCAAGCAAAGTCAAAACAGCCTCAATCCTTGCCGATTTCATCTCAAAAAATCCCGATGAAATTATCAGAAGGGAATGGATAAGAAAAACCTCTCAAGAGATAGATGCGCCTGAAGAATACATCTTGAAAGAATTGCGTAAGCGTAAGATAAGCGTTTCAAAAAGCGTCTACTCTCAAAGAAAAACTTCGGCAAATGCTGATTTATCCGCGCAAAAAGGATTATCTTTAGAAGAATCCTTGTTGAATTTAGTCTTAAATTTCAGAGAACTTCTGCCTGCATTAGACATTTCTATTTTTGAAGACGAGCGGTGCAGGAAAATTTGCGCTATGGCTATGAGCGGCTCAAGCGACAGCGCCATTGCCGGCAATTTGTCTCAAGAAGATGCCGAGTGGTTTTCATCTGTGTCTTTTAAATTCTCGCAAAATGCGCCGTCGGCTCAAGAACAGGATGCGGAAAACAGCGCCGAGAAAGCGATTCAAAATGAAAGAAATATCTCGGCGGAAGAGCGTTTTGAAATTCATATAAGGGATATACGCAAAGTCCGCTTAAAGCGTGAATTTGAAAAACTGTCAAGAGAGGTTCAGACTATGCTTGAAGGCAAGGCTGAAATGGATAAAAACAAGTTGGATAAGTATTATGAAACGGCAAGACAATTAAAAGGAATAAGGAGATAATATGGCAAAACAAAGCGATTTATTTCAAAAGTTGATTGAAAGCGGCAAAAAGCAGGGTTTTTTGACATATGAGGAAATCAGCCGCTCCATTCCCACAGGAGACATTGACAAAATAGATGAATTTATCGCCAAACTTGACGATTTGGGCATAAAAATCACTGACGATAAAAAAACTGCTTTTGCATTGTCTGAAAGAGCGGCTAAAAATCAAGGAAGCGCTATAGAACAGTCCGTAAAGGCTTCTTCCATATCGGGCGGAGAGCCTGAAGAGATAAACACTATTAGAATGTATTTAAATGAGATGTCAAAAGTGCCTCTTTTAAACAGAGCGGTGGAAGTTGAACTCTCAAGGAATGTCAGGGAAAATGAACAGCAATTGCAATCTATCGTTTTAGAATCTCCAATCATTATAAAGGAGATAAAGAATTGGGAAGCGCTAATCAGCCAGCAAGAGATGACGCCGAAAGAATTGATGCCGAGGGGAAGGAAATCAAAAGCGCAATTGAGAAGTATGGGGACAAAAATAAAGAAAGTCGTCTCCGGGATAAGCGAAATAGAAGGCAAAATCTCTGTATTAGAGAAAAAAATGAAAGGCGCTCCGCAAAAAGAAAAAGAGGCTTTAAAAGAGAAAATAAAAGAGATGCGCTCAGAGATTATCAATCTCATAATCAGCCTCAATTTAAATCAAGACAAACTCAAAAGACTCACCAATAAAATAAAGACGACAGCGCAAAAATTAAATGAAATAAATGCGGAGGTGAAGGTATTTGAAAGGAAATACAGAAATCCTTTTCAAAAAGTAAAAGCGCTTTACAAAAGTTATCA
>JAIRQB010000006.1 GCA_031256695.1 Elusimicrobiota bacterium
AAGTTGATGGAGACAGAAACCCGCGAGAGCGTTGATGAATTATTCAACCCTGCAAGCATAGAAGGCAAGAAGGGGATGAAAGTTTTGCCTGATTTAGACGGCAATATAAAATGCGGCAATAGCCTGATAGACAAAGATTTTTATTTTTTTGAAGGCATATGGGAGTTAAAAGTTAAAAGTGAAGAGTTAAGAGTTAAGGAAAAAAGCAATATAGAAACGGCGAAAGCCGCAATCCCAGTTTACTCAAACAAGCCTTTCGCCTTTGCTGACAATGAGACAATCAAAAAAGTAAATCCTTTCAGTTGGGAAGAAACTTTCCCTGATATAATGAAAAGCGGCGGTTTTGACTGCATAGTAGGCAATCCGCCATATGGAGCAGAATTGTCTCATATGGAGATAAACTATTTTGACGACAAGTATTCTTTGGGTATACACGATACATATGACATTTTTATCATTAAAGCCATCAATTCACTTTTAAAACATACTGGGTTTTGCAGTTTGATTGTCCCAAGATATTTACAATTTAACCGCAATGCTGAAATTATTAGAAAAACATTGTTGAAAACAGGTCTGTTGTCTTTGACAGAAGTTGGGATGTGTTTTGAGGATGCCAAAACAGAATGCATAATTTTTGTATGTAAAAAAAACAGTTATGAGAATAAAATAATTTCTAATTTCTATTATCCAAATGAAAATCTTATTTTAAATGCAGAAATTGACAGGGACTTTTTTTATGAATTGCCAAATGCCATATTTAATGTCTTTATATCTAAGTCTGAGTTTTCCGTGCTTTCAAAAATACTAAAAAATGAATTTACTTTGGCTGGCGAAAAACCTATAGGAAATTTGAAAAGAGGTATGGAAAGTTATAAAGCAAATATTGCTAATAAAAACAGAGGCATAAGAACTATAGTGGGTGGCGAGTTGTCTGAATATTTTGATAATCAAAAAGAAAATTGTTTTATTAACAAGAAATATAAAGAAATAGCAAGATTAGAGCATATCAACAATAAAATCAAAATTCTGATTAGGCGTGTAGCAAATAAACTTATTGCTAACATTGATTACAAGAAAAGAGCGTTCACAAAAAATCTATATGCTTTTTATGACTCTCTATATGATTTAACTTTTATTCTTGGACTTTTGAATTCCAAATTATTGAGTTTTTTCTTAAAAAAATATTTCACTACACGAAAAGATGATATTTTCCCAGAAATTGTGTCTTATCAATTAGAGCAGTTGCCAATCCCCAAAATAGACGGCAGAGAAAAGGAAGTTGCTCAAATTATTAAATTAGTCAATTTGATGATTGAAATTCAAAAAGAACTTCACTTAGCGCAAAATCCAAAAGACAAAGAGATTTATCAAACCGAAGCCGATATGTTAGAGAAGGAAATTGACGCTATTGTCTATGATTTATACGGACTTACTGAGAAAGAAATTGCTGTAATAGAAGCGATTTGAATGAATTCATATCTTTAAATCAACAAAACTAAAAGTCATTATGACTTTTGAATAAATAAGGATAGAAAAGGAGTCTCAAATGAAGAAGTATTATTTATTGACGCCTGGGCCTACTCCAATACCGCCTCAGGTAGCATTGAAAGAAGCATTGCCGATTTTGCATCACCGCACTTCTGAATTCGGTCAGATTTATAAAGATACGGCTGAAGGTTTGAAATATATTTTTCAAACAAAAAATGAAGTTTATACTCTTGCCGCTTCGGGAACAGGAGCGATGGAGACGGCTATAGTAAATTTACTCAGCCCGGGCGATGAAATTATTGTTGCAAGTTGCGGCAATTTCGGCGACAGATGGGCAAAAATTGCCCAAGGTTATGGAGTAAAAGTAATATCTGCCTCTGTGGAATGGGGGAAAGTTGTAAAACCCGCCGAGATTGAAAAAGCGCTAAAAGAAAATCCTAATGTAAAGGCTGTCTTTACAACTTTTACAGAAACGTCAACGGGAGTTGTCAATGACATTAAGACTATAGGCGAAATTGTCTCAAAGACAAACGCTGTTTTAGCAGTTGACACTATTTCAGGTCTTGCCGGGCAAGAGTATCGCGCAGACGATTGGAAAGTAGATGTCACAGTCAGCGGCTCTCAAAAAGGTTTTATGCTTGCTCCCGGTCTTGCTTTTATCTCTTTAAGCGATAAAGCGTGGAAATTAAATGAAAATTCTAAAATCCCAAAATTTTATTTTGATATTAAGAAATACAAAAAATCTTATTTAACAAATGAAACGCCTTTTACTCCGCCTGTCACTTTAATTGTCTCATTGCAAGAGTCAATTAAAATGATAAAAGAAAAAGGCATTGAAAATGTGTGGAATGAATGCAAAATTCTCGCAAAAGCCTCAAGAGCGGGAATGAAAGCATTAGGATTAGAACTTTTTGGGGAAGTTCCTTGCGAAGTTGTCACAAGCGCGAAAGTCCCCGAAGAAATAGGCGGGAAAATAGTTAAAACTTTAAGAGAAAAATACGGCGTATCCATAGCCGGCGGTCAGGGAGATTTAAAGGGCAAAATTATAAGGTTCGCTCATATGGGCTATATAGGCAAGGCTGATATTTTAGTCGGTTTTGCTTGTTTAGAAATGGTTTTAGAGGAATTAGGAGTAAAAATTGAAAAAGGCAAAGCGGTAGCGGCTGCTCAAGACGCTTTGATGAAAGGGTAAGAGACGATGTATAAAATACTTATGACATATGACAGCGCGGAAGGGCTTGAAAAACTTTTAGAAAACAAAGATTTTAAAATTGAAACTCACAATAAGCCTTCGCCTGAAGAGTTTAAAAAACTCATAAAAGATTATGACGGGCTTTTAATACGCTCTGAAGTTAAAGTTACGGCTGATATTATACAAGCGGCTGACAAATTAAAATTTATAGGCAGAGCCGGCACCGGCGTTGACAATGTAGATAAAGCGGCGGCTACTAAAAAAGGAATAGTCGTAGCGAATGTCCCCGGCGGCAATACAATATCTGCGGCAGAGCATACTATAGGTCTTATGCTTTCTATGGCAAGGAATATCCCGCAAGCGCATCAATCGCTAAAGTCTAAAAAATGGGACCGCTCTAAATTTATGGGGACGGAACTTTTAGGAAAAACTTTAGGGCTTATTGGTTTCGGCAGAATTGGTATGGAAGTTGCAAAAAGAATGATTGCTTTCGGTATGAAAATATCCGTCTATGACCCTTTTATAAATGAATCTATAGCCAAAGGCTACGGCGTAGAGATAAATTCATTAGATGAAGTTTTAGCGAAAGCCGATTATATTTCTATCCATTCTCCTTTAAACGACGACACGCGCGGTATGATAAACGCTCAAAATATAGGCAAAATGAAAGACGGAGTCCGCATTATAAATTGCGCAAGAGGTCCTATAATAAATGAGAAAGATTTATCTGATGCTATAAAGAGCGGCAAGGTTGAGTCGGCGGCAATAGATGTTTTTGCCAAAGAACCGCCTGACGATTGGACTATAATTGATACTGAAAACACTATTGTCACTCCTCATTTAGCCGCCTCAACAGAAGAAGCGCAAGTAAAAATAGCCCAAGAGATGAGCGATATGATAATTGACTTTTTCACAAAAGGGCTTATAAGAAATTCTGTAAATGTTCCGACAGTTGATTGGGAAACTTATAAAAAAATCGCTCCTTATATAGAACTTGCGGAAAAATTAGGTTCTTTCCAAGGGCAGACTTTGGAAGGGAGAATAGAGTCTGTTGAATTGCAATACAGAGGCACATTGACTTCTTTTAGGACTAATCCATTGACGGTATCTTATTTGCAAGGTTTGCTTTCCCCAATATCTGACATAATGGTAAATCTTGTAAATGCGCCCGGCATAGCCAAAGATATGGGCATAAAGGTTACAGAATCTAAAATAGCCGAGTCTCAAGATTACACGGCGCTGATTACCGCTATTGTAAAAACAGATAAAAGGAGCGCCTCAATTTCAGCGACTCTTTTTAGCGAGAGCAATCCTCGGATAGTAAATATCAACGGCTTGAATGTAGATGTGATACCGAGCGGCGCTATGATTTTAATCATCAATGAGGATAAGCCTGGCGTAGTAGGCAGCATAGGCGAAGTTTTAGGCGCAGAAAATATAAATATAGGCGGAATGAATGTCGGGCGCGAAAAAGCGCAAAGCGACGCTTTGATGATTTTTGAAGTAGACGAAAAAGTCCCCGCAGATGTTATGGAAAAACTCATCAAAATCAGCAAAGTCAAAAAAGCAAAATTTGTGGAATTAGAAGATTAAATAGAAGACTAAATAAGCGTAAATTGAGTATAAAATTTCATTTAGCAAGAAATAAGCAGACGGCAATTAAGAATTTTCTTAATTGCCGTCTATTTTGAAAGCAAGGAAAAAGAATAATGCCCGGGTTTTAGCAATAGACGCAAGGGCGCTGCCGCAACAAGAGGCGATAATTGCAAGTATTTACAAGAGAGCGCTAAACCCCGGTGTCATTGCGGCGTGCGCAAACGCATAGCGCTGCCGCAATCCATTTTAAACAAAAGCAAAAAGCGGAAGTCTTGCTGTCATTGCGGCGTGGGACTTGCTGTCATTCCGTCGCAAGACGGAATCCCTGTTTGTTATAAGCCTTTCACCTTTTTGCCTTTTGCCTTTGAAAAAAGAAAAGAAACAGCAAAATAGATTGCGGCTTCCTTGAGTTGCAAAACAATATACAAAAGCAACTCAAGTTGCCTTGTATATTGGTTTTGCAACTCGGCAATGACACCAACGGCGGCAGCGCTATGTGTTTGCGCGGCGCAAACGCATAGCGCGGCGTTGAAAAACCAAGAATTGTTATAGCCTAAACCCATTGATTTTTCAATAAGTTTTTGAGTATTGCCGAAAACAGCCTAACAATAAAAATAAAATGAAAACAGCAGATTTCTTAAATCAAGTTTTTTATAAGAGTTCAAAAGATATGTCTGAAATTCCAAATGATGTCATTGGAGTAATTGTCACTTCTCCGCCTTATTACAATGTAAAAGATTACAGCAAAGACGGCTATCAAAAACAGAAGCATTCAAAGAGCGATTTCGCAGATATTGGCTCGGCGCAATCAGTTAAAGAATATCTTGCGGCTTTGCTTCCCGTGTGGCAAGAGTGCTGGCGGATTTTAAAGCCGAACGGCAAAATGTGCGTCAATGTTCCGCTGATGCCTCTTTTAAAAAAACACAGCGACACTCACTATAACAGAGATATTATAGATTTGCAGAGCCGCATACAGACTTCAATTTTAGACGGCTCAAAATTTTTCTTGCTTGATTTATATATTTGGAATAGGACAAATGCTTCAAAAAAATTGATGTTCGGCAGTTATCCCTATCCGCCGAATTTTTACGCTCAAAACACCTGCGAATTTATAACGGTATTTGTAAAAGACGGCGCGCCTGATAAAAAAATTCCGCAAAAGATAAAGAAAGAGAGTCAACTGACGCAAAAAGAATGGATAACTTATACAAAGCAGATTTGGGATATTCCGATTCCTTCAAAAAGCGATTTGGCTTTCGGCAAACACCCCGCAATAATGCCCGAAGAGATAGCGAGGCGCTGCATAAAACTTTTTTCATTTAAGCAAGATGTAGTTTGCGACCCTTTTGCCGGCAGCGGCACAACTTTAAAAGCGGCAAAAGATTTAGACAGAAATTTTGTAGGTTATGAACTCTATGAGAATTACAAAAAAGTAATAGATTTGAAATTAGGAAAAGAAAGCAATTCTCTTTTTGCCGGCTTCAATGATTGAATAATAGAGAATAGGCGGTTTAATCAAATGAGCGGCAACAAAACACTTCACAAAGCAAGTAAAGCAAAAAACGATGATTTCTATACTCAAATTTCAGATATAGAACGCGAGACAAAACATTACAAACAGCATTTCAAAAACAAGATAATTTTCTGTAATTGCGATGACCCCGAATACAGCAATTTTTGGCGGCATTTTCACATTGCTTTTTGCGTTTTCGGTTTAAAAAAATTGGTGTCAACGCATTTTGTCTATAAAGATTTATTCAAAGCTGGCGACACTTATAAGATGGAATATGTCGGCAAGGACAGCATATCGGACGGCAATTTTATGACGGGCATAAAAACGCCTCTCAAAGAAAACGGCGATTTTCGCAGCAATGAGTGCATAGATATTTTAAAAGAGGCAGACGTAGTTGTCACAAATCCGCCTTTTTCTCTTTTTAGAGAATATGTAGCGCAACTTATTGAATACAAAAAGAAGTTTTTAATTATCGGCAGTAAAAATGCCGTCTCTTACAAAGAAATTTTTAAATTGATTAAAGACAATAAGATATGGTTAGGACACGGTTTTGCCAACGGGAACGCTTATTTTAAAGTTGCAAATCCCAGGGATTATGCGAGCGGAGTGTATGATGAAAAAAGCGGTTTAGTGAAATTCCGCAATATTAGTTGGTTTACCAATTTAGACCACAAAGGGCGTCACGAGGAAATTTTACTTTGGAGGAAATATGAGGCGGAAAAATATCCAAAATATGACAATTATGACGCTATTGAGGTTGGCAAAGTAGCAGACATTCCGATGGATTATGACGGTATAATGGGAGTGCCTATTACTTTTTTAGACCAATACAACCCGGAACAATTTGAGATTTTGGGCTGCGCCGCTTCCGCAGGTTATAATAAAGATATTGTAGGAATTGAAAAAATTTCCTCTTTCAAGGACGCCCGTCCATTGATAAAAGGCAAAAATACATATGTGCGGATTTTTATCCGCAGAAAAGATAAGTTTGAAAAATAGACGGCTTTTTTTAATTGAGAATTGAGACTTAAGGGCAAAAGTCCCCGGGTGTCATTGCGTGCGCAAAAACATAGCGCTGCCGCAATAATAGGCGATAATTTCAAATATTTACAAGAGAGCGCTAAACCCCCGGTGTCATTGCGGCGGAAGCCGCAATCCATTTTTATTATAAGGCGTTCACCGCTTTTGCCTTTGCTTTTTCAACAACAACGACAACGGCAAAATGGATTGCGGCTTCCGCCGCAATGACACCAACGGCGACAGCGCTATGTGTTTGCGCAGCGCTATGTGTTTGCGCACGCCACAATCTCTATATCCTTAAAAAGAGGAGCGGTAAAATGAAAATAGAACTTCATAATATCCCTATTTGCGAACTTGTAAAGGATTATAAAAACTCTGACGAGGAAGGCGTCATTGGATACGGCGGGCGTCTTGATATACGCCCTAAATATCAAAGAGAATTTGTCTATAAAGATGCTCAAAGAGATGCCGTTATAGACACAGTTCGCAAAGGATTTCCTCTAAATGTTATGTATTGGGTAAAAAATCCTAACAATGCTTTTGAAGTCCTTGACGGGCAGCAGAGAATTATCAGCATTTGCGAATATATAAAAGACGGTTTTGGAATAAACTTTCAGTTATTTTCAAACCTTACAGAAGACCAAAAAGAGCAAATACTCAAATATGAATTGATGGTTTATTTTTGCGAGGGGACAGATAGCGAAAAATTGTCTTGGTTTAAAGTGGTAAATATAGCGGGCGCGGTTTTAACCGCTCAAGAACTCCGCAATGCCGTCTATACGGGGGCTTGGCTGTCCGATGCGAAAAAATATTTCAGCAAGACAGAATGCCCTGCAGGCAAAATAGGCGGCGATTATTTAAACGGCTCATCTATCAGACAAGAATATTTAGAAACCGCTATAGAGTGGATTTCAGATGGAAAAATAGAGGAGTATATGTCAAAACATCAAAATGACCCCGACGCTCTTGAACTGTGGTCATATTTTCAAAATGTAATCACTTGGACAGAAGGTAAATTTCCTAAACAATATAAAAAAGAGATGAAAGGCGTCGCTTGGGGAACGCTTTATAATGAATTTAAGAATAAAAATCTTGACCCCGCCGTATTAGAAAAAGAAATATCTCGTTTGATGAGAGACAAGGATGTCTCAAATAAAAAAGGAATTTTTCATTATGTTTTAAACGGCAGAGAAAAACATTTAAATATCCGCGCCTTTGACGACGATATGAAAAGAGAGGCTTTTGAGAAACAAAAAGGCATCTGCAAAAAATGCAAAGGGCATTTTGAATTTGAGGATATGCGCGCTGACCACATAAAACCTTGGAGCAAAGGCGGAAAAACTGAAATTGGCAACTGTCAATTATTGTGTCAAAGGTGCAATGCTGAAAAGTCAGATAAATACTAGAAAGGCAGTTATAAAGTAATGTCGTTTGGCGTCGTGCGCAAACGCATAGCGCTGCGCAAACACATAGCGCACGACGCAATCCATTTTGCCTTTGTCTTTGCCTTTGAAAAAAAAAACGGCGGAATGACGCGGCAGCGGCGGTCAACGGCGACAAAAAAGAAAATTTGAAGCATTTGTCTTATAAAAAATCAAAAAGGAGTTGAAAATGAAAAAACTTGCATTTTTTTTGGCTTTTGTATTTCTTTTTAGCGCGGCGTCTTTTGCCGAAGAATTGTTTAGAGTTGACGGCTCGGCTGAGGTAAAAGTGAAGCCTGACAGAGTTGTTTTAAATTTTGGAACAGAGACGAGAGGAAAGAATTTAATTGAAACTAAAAAGAAAAATGAAGAAACTATAAAGAAGGCTATTGAAATCGCCAAACGTTTTAGAGTAAGCGATAGAAATATCAAAACCGACTATGTTTCAATGCATCCTGTTTTTACCGATTATAAAACTCAAGCCCGAGAATTTATTGTCCGCCAAAATTTGAGCGTAACTCTTGAAAATATCTCAAATTACGACGCTTTTTTAACTGAACTCATTGAGGCGGGCATAAATAATGTAAGCGGCGTAGAATTTCAAACAAAAGATTTAAAAATGCATAGAGATGAGGCGCGCCGTCTTGCAATAATTGCCGCTCAAGAAAAGGCGAAATTTTTGGCAAATGCGGCTGGGCTTCGTTTAGGAGACCTTGCAAATCTGCAAGAATCATCTCTGCCGCTGCCTCAGCCTATTTTTGCGAAAGCCGATATGAGAAATGCCAATATCCTATATGAGAGCGCTTCCTTTGCGCCTGATAGCGAAACCGCTGCGATAGCGCCGGGCGAAATTGTAATCAGAGCAAATGTCATTTTAACCTATAAGGTAAAATAGAATAATAAAGCAACAGCAATGGGAGGTTTGTATGAAAAAGAAGCAAATTCTTATAGCAGGCAATGGAACTTCTAATACTTCCGTTGATTTTCGCCGAGTGCCGAAAGGCATTGAAGTTTTTAGAGTCACTGCATTTTTTTTAGAGGACAAGTACTATCTCGGGAAAAATGTAGATTATTTTTTAGATTATTATCTAAACCTTGATTATGTCTATCTCACTTTGCACCATTTAAATAAAAGAAATGAATACAAAATAAATAAAAACAATATATATGTCACAGTAACTGAAACAGCCAATGAACACTTTCCAACGGTAATACCGGCTACGCCGATACTTCATAAAAATAAGGCTATAGCGGAATTCCGCAGGTTTTATGAATATTATTACGGGCATTATTTAAGCACAGGCATTACTGCTATAGGGCTTGCCGCAAGTTTAGGCTTTGAAGAAATTTATTTGACTGGTTTTGATTTTTATACAAATAAAGGACAACTATATCCGTATATTCCATTAACCCCTAACTCTTGCGAATTGGAAAATACTAAAACAACAGACGGGGGCGGGATATATAGAACTATAAAATATAAAGGCGAGTCCAATGCCGATGCCGCAGTCAGAAATCATCCGACGCAGATGCAAATAGATTTTATTGAACT
>JAIRQB010000032.1 GCA_031256695.1 Elusimicrobiota bacterium
AATCTCAAATAGCGTCTGTTTTTGTTCTCGTCCGAGCGGGCGCTATAGACGAAAAACAGCCCGGACAATCGGGGCTGTCGCATTTTTTAGAGCATATGTTATTTAAGGGAAGCGCAAAATATCCGCAAGGGCTTTTTGCCGCCGCTGAAAAATACGGCGCTGAAATGAACGCTTCTACGGGAAAACAATTTACAAGTTACTATATAAATGTCCCAAGCGAATATATTTATGAGGCTATAGAAATGCTTTCAGACGCTGTGACAGCGCCGCTTTTTCCTCAAGAAACTATAGATAGAGAGAGAAATGTGATTATTGAAGAACTCTATATGCGGCGCGATTGGACTGGTTTTAAACTCGCAGAGATTCTTGAAGACAAACTCTATCAAGGCGGGGTTATGAAAAATAATATAGGAGGCGATGTCTCTACTATTTCAAAAGTCAAAAGAGAGGATTTGATTGAATACTACAACAGTCATTATTTGCCGAGCAGAATGACGGTTTCAGTCTCAGGCGGTTTTGATTATAAAAAGGCAAAAAAAGTTTTAAAAGACACTTTTGGAAAAATTGCAAAAAGGCAGTCTGAAAATGACCCGAATTTGACTATTGAAAATCCAAAAGGCGCAAATTTAACAATAAGAGACAATATTTCAGCAGGCAGCGCCGCTATTGCTTTTTTAGGACCAGACAACAATAGCGCAGAAATAACAGTCGCCGCTTTTGCCGCAAATGTTTTATACGCTGAACTTTATAAATCTTTAAAAATAAAGCGGGACCTTTTAAATTCAATAGATGTCTCTTTTGATGCGACGCTTGGGAACGGCGCTTTTTATATTGAATACTCATTTAATCCTAAACATTTGAATAAGATAAGAGCGGAAATAGAAAGACAAATTGCAGATATTTTGGAAAATGGAATTTCAACAGAGGCTTTAAATAGAGCCAAAATCAGTTTTAAAACAGCGTCAAGTTTTGGTTTAGAAAGGCAAGACAATATCGCTTACAATGCGGCTTTTTGGCTCTCATTAAACAGAAAAGAATTTGCAGACCCAGACGCATATCTTAAAGAAATAGACAAGGTAAGCGCGGAGGATATAAGAAAATTCTTTAAAAAATACTATTCAAAAGAAAAGACAGTTGCAGTTACAATGCTGCCAAGGAAGGCAAAATGAAAAAAATAATTTTAATAATCATAGCGCAAATTTTATTTGCGCAAATTGCAGCGGCGGATATTAAGACTTTTACATTGTCAAACAAAATCAAGGTGATTTTTGAAAAGACAGACAAAAGAGAAATAGTCTCGCTGAAGGTTTTTACTCCCGTGTCGTCTATTTCTGAAAATAAGAAAAATTACGGCATCTCTTATTTGACTTTTAAAGCGATGACAAATTCAACTTTAAAGAGAAATAAAGAAAAACTCGCAAACGATTTAGACGATATAGGCGCTTCTATTTCAGGGGATGCCAAACTTCAATACGCTTATTTGGGGGTAAATGTTTTATCTCAAAACTTTGATAAAGCCGCAGAAATTTTATCAGACGTAATAATAAACCCCGCTTTTAGAGTTTCTGAGATAAGGGCGGCAAAAGAAGAAATTTTGCTTGATTTATCTTTGCGTAAAGACAATGCGGCGCTTTTTGCTTTAGACAACTTTATGTCTGTATTTTATAGAGGCTCTGCGCCCGCTTATCCTAATTTAGGAACGGTTAAAACTATAAAAGCCTTAAAAATTTCAGATATAAAAAGATGGCATAAATACTCTTATAATTCTCAAAATATAATAATTTCTGCAGCAGGCAATATTGACGAAGAAATCTTAAAAAACAGTCTTGAAAAGCATTTTTCAAAAATAAAAAGCGGGCAAAAATTTAAACAGAATGCCGTTAAAATTGCAAAATCCAAAAAGCGTTTCTTTTATTTTAAAAGCAAATTTAACAGCGCTGTCATTGTTATTGGCTATGGAGCGCCGGGTCTAAATTCTAAAGAACTTCCCGCTTTTGACCTGCTGACTGTAATTTTAGGCGATGGTTTAAACGGCAAACTTGCTAAGGAAATTAGAGTTAATTCAGGGCTGACTTATAATATAAATATGTTTTATTCTCTGATGAGGCAAAAAAACAGCGCTATGATTTTGTCTTTAACGGATTCTAAAAATGTAAAAAAGACCTTGAAAAAAATAGATGAGATTTTAAAAGAGATGTCTTCAAAAAAGGCTGAAAGCGGGGATTTAGAAAGAGCCAAGATAAAGGAAAAGGCGGATTTTTTATTTAATGCCCAAACCGTAGACGAGAAATCATTTAATAACGGCTGGGGAGAAACTGTCGCGGGCAGTTTCAAATATAAGACGGATTTTCTAAACAGCATTTCAGAGGTTTCTCTTGAGGATATTTTAAAAAGCGCCGAGAAAACATTTAAACAAAAACCTGTAGTTATAATAATGACGCCGTCAAAGAGCAGAAAATAAAATTTTTAAAGCAACTCGGCTAAAAAATCGGCAACATAGTAAGGCAACTTGAGTTGCCCTCTATAATTAAGGCAACTTGAGTTGCCTTCTATAATTAAGGCAACTTGAGTTGCCCTTTATAATTAAGGCAACTCGAGAGTCCATTTAAAAAAAAGACAATATAAGTTTTATTGGTTGCAAATCATTTGCGCCTCAATAAAATGAAAAAAAATGCGTTTATATTTAGAAACAACTCGGATTTTTCTGATAAAAGGCGGTCAAAAATGGACAAAAATCAAATTTCAATTTTTAAACTTTTTTTGGCGGCAGATATTGGCATTTTTAGATTCAATAATTTGCTTGAAGTATTTAAAGAGCCTGAAAATATCTTAAAAGCCTCAAAGACAGAACTTATGTCTATTGAAGGAATAGGAGTTAAAACCGCAGAAAGCATTGTCAATGCGGCGCATTCAGACGATTATGAAAGAGAAATTGAATTAGCCGCCAAAAACGGCATTGATATATTTTTATTCAATGATGAAAAATATCCTAAACCTTTAAGAGATTTTGACGATAAGCCGATAGCCGTCTATATAAAGGGAAGTCTTTTAGACAGCGATGAAAATTCTATCTCAATAGTGGGGACGCGCAAAATGAGCGCTTACGGCAAGAGGGCGGCAAGAGAATTTTCTTCTTTTTTTGCGCAAAACTCTATCACTGTAATTTCAGGTCTTGCAAGAGGAATAGATGCGCAAAGCCATCAAAGCGCTTTAGAAAAAGGCGGGCGCTCAATAGCGGTTTTAGGAAATGGGATTCTTATAGATTATCCGCCTGAAAACGCCGCTCTTAAAAGAGAAATTTCTCAAAACGGCGCAATAATTAGCGAATTTCCTCTTTTAAGACAGCCCGACAAAACTACTTTCCCAAGGAGAAATAGAATAATTGCGGCTCTTTCAAAAGCGGTTTTAGTTATTGAAGCGGCAAAACGCAGCGGCGCTTTAATTACAGCAAGATATGCCGCGCAATACGGCAAAGATGTTTTTGCTCTGCCTCAAAATATATATTCCCCTTACGGCGAGGGCGCTAATTTTTTAATACAAAACGGCGCAGAAATTGCTTTAAGCCCGGGCAATTTGCTTGAAAGACTCTCTCTTTTGAGCGGCATAAAAATTATAAAAGACGAAGAGGCGGGCAATTTAAAACTTGAAAAAGACGAGAGAGAAATTTTGAAAATTATTAGAGACTGCGAGAGAGGAATACATATTGATTTAATAGCGGATAAAACAGGCTCGGAGATTTCTCAAATATCAGACATTGTTTTAAGTCTTGAACTCAAAGGATTTATAGAAAGTTTGCCCGGTCAATTTTATACCGCGCTTAAATAGAAAAAAATCATTAAACTTTACAAATACAAATCAATCTAAAAATAAAAACAAAACAGTTTTTATATAAAATTTTTTCAAAGCGGCGGTAAAAATGCTTTGCATTCTTGCCTCCGCCTTTTGAATAATTTGAGAATTGACGGCAGACGGATTATTTTAAACAGGAGGACACCGTGGCGGGACAATTATTGATAACGAATCAAAACAGGACTCTTGCCGAGGTCATAAATGCAATTTTAGACCAAAGCAAAGACCTCGCTTTTTTAGTCGGCTATTTTTATTTTTCAGGTTTTTGCGATATTTACAATAAAATAGGCGATAAAAATTTGCGCGTTTTGATAGGGTTAGACATTGAAGTCAACTTAATGAATGAGTTGAAAGAATGCGAAAATTTTTTAAAAAAATTCTCTTCTAAATACAAGCGCAAAGAAGAGTATTTTAACGGCTTTATTGATTTTTTCAATAGGACTGATTATTTTGACAGCCAAGAAGGTCAAAAATCTTTTAAGTTTTTCTATGAA
>JAIRQB010000037.1 GCA_031256695.1 Elusimicrobiota bacterium
TCTTGTTTTTTCAAGAGTCTGCTCTATGCCGTTGCTTTGATTTACAGCGACTCTTTCTATATCCAATTTATATTGAGGCGGTATAGGCGTAAAATGATATTTTGACAGAGTCATATCTGATACGACATAGACTAAAGAGATTATAGCGAGAGCGATAATTGAATATCTATAAAATTTTTTCATTGTAAAAATCCTATTGTTTTGATGATTTTAGCGTCAAGCAGATACTTGAGTTGCCTCAACATAAACGGCAACTCTACAGTTGCCCCCAAATACAGACGGCAACTTAAGTTGCCCCCACTTGCAAGCGGCGCTATAAGTTACAAGCGCAAGCGATATTCCAAGTTATAGGCGCAAGACATCTGACATATCATAGAGTTTAGGCTTTTTGCCTATAAGCCATTTTGCCGCTTTTAAAGCGCCCGATGCGAAAGTGTCTCTTGATTGCGCTATATGAGTCAATTCTATCCTCTCTCCGGGACCGGCAAAATAGACTGTATGCTCTCCTACAATATCTCCCGCTCTCAGAGACATTATGCCTATTTCATCTCTTGAGCGCGCTTTGTTTAAACTATGCCTTTCATAGACGGCTGTTTCATTTAAATCTTTTTCTAAAACAGATGAGATGATTTCTGCAAGTCTTGCCGCCGTGCCTGAAGGCGCATCTTTCTTTTTATTGTGATGGAGTTCTAAAATTTCCATATCATAATCTGACAGCGTTCTTGCCGCTATTTCTGCAATTTTAAATAAAAAGTTGACCCCAATAGACATATTCGGCGACAATATAATTGGAATGTTTTTTGAGATAGAAATAACTTCTTCTTTTTGAGCGGCATTAAAACCCGTAGCGCCTATCACCGCCGCTTTTTTGAATTTTTCCGCTTTTTTTAGAGCAATTAAGGCGCTTTCAGCATTTGTGAAATCTATTAAGACATCGCTTTCAGGCAAGATTTTTTCTAAACCGCAAGAGCCTATTATTGCCGGGTCTCCTTTGCCGATTAAAGAATTGCCGTCAGCTTCAACAGCGCCTGCAATCTCAATGCCGCCGTCTTCTTTTGCGAGTTTTAAAATAGTCTGCCCCATTCTGCCGCCTGCTCCGCAAACAATTATTCTCATCTAAAATCTCCTATTTTAAAAGCCCGAAATCTTTAAGGGCTATTTCAACTTTATTTTTATTTTGAGCGCTCAAAGGACACATCGGCAATCTGAACTCCAAAGCGCAAAGACCCATCATTGAAGCGGCAGTTTTTACAGGTATGGGATTAGTTTCAAGAAACATCGCTTTTACCAAAGGCAAAGTTTTATAGTGAATTCTTATAGCCTCTTTTATATCGCCGCTATTGAAGGCTTTTACCAGAGAGACAATTTCAGCGGGGATTATATTTGACAAGACTGAAATTATCCCGACTCCGCCGATTGCCATCAAAGGCAAAGTCAAAGCGTCGTCGCCGGATATAAGTTCAATCCTTGGGGCAAGAGATTTGATTCTGCTCATCTGGTCTAATGAGCCTGACGCCTCTTTTACCCCGATGATATTGGGACAATCTTTTATAAGACGCGCTATAGTCTCAGGCTCAATATTTATAGATGTCCGCCCCGCTATATTGTAGAGGACAATAGGAATGTTTACCTTGTCTGCAATTTCTTTAAAATGCAAATACAGACCTTCTTGAGTCGGTTTATTGTAATAGGGAGAGATAAGCAAAGCGCCGTCGCAGCCTACATTTTTTGCAAATTCCGTAAGATAAATAGCCTCTTTTGTTGAATTAGACCCAGACCCCGCTAAAACCCTCATTTTTCCTTTCGCTTCTTTAACGCAAAACTCTATTACCGCTTTATGCTCTTCGTGAGATAAGGTTGAAGATTCACCCGTAGAGCCGCAAGGCACAATGCCGTCAATGCCGCTTTTGTATTGATAGTCTATGAGTTTTGCCAAAGCCTCATAATCAACTTTGTCTTTTTTTAAAGGCGTAATCAGCGCCGTCCACACTCCTGAAAACATACTTCCTCCTCTGAATTTTCAAAAAATCTTTGTTGTTTTGCAAAGAATCTTTTTGAATTTATTTAATTTAGATTTATGAAAAAGCGGATTATTCTGCCGCTTTTAGCGTCAGTCACCCGCTATCTCAAACAGCAGATATATGCGCTTTTAATTCATATTTTTGTATTTTACGCTATTTATTCAACAGACAAGGTAGCGGCTAAATGCTGTAAAAGACTGATTGTATATCATTGCCGTCATAAATTCTAATTTTTAACCTATTTTTACAATTTCATACTTTCGCATTTTACGAAATTTTTCTTTTTTGCCGCCTATTTAAGTTCAAAATCAAGATAAAAGGCTTTTTAATTGTAAATTTCCCATTTCAAGCGCCAAAAAGACGGCATTTTTAGTTTTTTCCGCTCCGTTGGATTGTAATAAAAGGCTTAATTTTGTGAATTTTAAATCATAGACAGCCAAATAGCGTATAGGATAGCCTAAAAATTGACTACTAACTGATAAAGTAGTAGTATCCCGCCTATTAAACGGGGGAAATATGTTAAAAAAGGTTAGTATTTTCGGTATTTTTTTGGTTTTGTTTTCTCTTTTTGCTTGTAAATCTAATAATAGCGCTGTGATTAAGGTTAGAGATGTCAAAATATCTGAGGAACAGTTGAATCAAAGGCTTGAAAATACTCCGCCTTCCTATCAAAGTTATGCAAATACTCAACTCGGCAGGAGGCAGTTTTTAGACAGCATAGTTAGAGAAACTATAATGCTTGAAGCCGCGCGGCAGGCTAAAATTGATAAAAGCAAAGAATATGACGAACTTGTAAAAGAGTTTAAACTTCAGCAAAAAAGGCAGTTGGAAGAATATAAAGAAGCGATGCTCCTTGACATATATATAAAGCAATTGCAAGACAATATGTCTGTATCTGAGGAAGAAGTAAAATCTTATTATAATGCCAATTCAGAGCAGTTTGAGCGTCCTGTTTCTTATACTGTCCGTCATATACTCTTGACTGATGAAGATGAAGCCCGCAGAGTCTATGAAATGGTAAAAAGAGGCGAGGATTTCGCCAAAGCAGCCTCCGAATATTCTCAAGACCAAGCATCAGCCGCCGGCGGCGGTTTAATAGGTCCGTTTAAAATAGGGACATTAGTGCCTGAATTTGAAAAAGTATCGCTAACGCTTAAAAATGGAGAAATATCAAATATTGTTGAGACAGACTATGGATACCACATAATTCAGAAAATTTCGCAACAAACTCTGCCGTCAGTTTCTTTTGCCGATGCAGAGCCGGAAATAAGAGCGGCAATAGCCCGCGATAAATTTGAAAGATGGTATGAAAACAAGAAAAATGAGTTTGGAGTTTCTGTGAATTATGATGCAAATGCGCCCGGAACTCAAAAAAATTAAATTAAAGATGCGCCT
>JAIRQB010000163.1 GCA_031256695.1 Elusimicrobiota bacterium
GAACGCATAGCGCGGCGCAAACGCATAGCGCTGCGCGAACGCATAGCGCTGCGCGAACGCATAGCGCGGCGCTATCGCATAGCGCGGCGCGGATTGACAGCAATGGATATGACGGCGCAAGGTTCAGTATGCAAATATCTCAAATAGATTCTTTATGCAGAAAGGCGGGAAAAATTATAATTTTTTCCGCCTTAATTTATTCTGCGGCAATTTTGCTCGCTACGGCTTATAGCAAGAGCCGAAAAGATTCTTCATTGCAAGAAAGGCTTAGAAAATCATATGAGGGTCTCTCGCCCGAAGAATATGAAACGCTCTAATATCTAAATAAAGATAAATAAAAATTAACGACAATATAAGGAAAAAGAAAATGTATTTAAAAAAAATTGAATTATGCGGTTTCAAATCTTTTGCCGATAAAACAGAACTTCTCTTTGACAAAGGCATCACCGGCATTGTAGGACCTAACGGCTGCGGAAAATCAAATATATCGGACGCTGTCCGCTGGTGTCTTGGCGAAAATAGAGCAGGCGTTTTTAGAATAAAACATATGGACGACCTCATTTTTGGCGGAACTCAAACGCGTTTGGCTAGCGGTATGGCTGAAGTCTCTCTATTTTTTGACAATGCTTCAAATGTCCTTCCAATAGATTATTCCGAAGCGGTAATCACAAGAAAATCTTTTAAAAACGGCGAGAATGAATACTATATAAATAAGAGTCGCTGCCGTCTCAAAGATATAAGGGATTTATTTTTAGACACAGGCATAGCCTTTGACGGATATGCAATAATGGAGCAGGAAAAAGTCTCTCTGCTTACAGACGCCAAACCGCAAGACAGGAGAGATTTTTTTGAAGATGTTGCAGGTATTGCAACTTACCGCGCAAAACGCGAAGAGACAATTAAAAGGCTTGAGAGAGTAGAGCAAGATATGGATAGGCTCAAAGACACTATGGATATTTGGCAAGAGCAACTTGTAAATTGCGAGAGAGCCGCTAAAAAAGCGCAAACGGCTAAAAAATATAAAGAGAATCTTGAAAAATATGAAATAGCGTCTCTTGTCAGGCAAGTCTCATATGGAATTTCAGAGATAGAAAGATTTAAAAACGATTTAGCGCCTAAAGAAAAAGCGCTTCAAATAAATAAAACATCTATGGCGCGCCTCAGCGCTGAAATAGCGGAATCAAGAATAGAAATTGATTCTAAAAACGGCGAAATTATGTCGCTAAACGGCAGTTTAAGTTCCATAAACTCTCAAATAGCGGTATCAGACGAAGTTTCAAGGCATAATTTGCAAAGAGAAAATGAAATAACTGCCGAGCAGGAAGCCCTTTCGGCGGAAATTGAAGAAAACAAGACAAAATCTCTTGAATGCGCGACGCAACTCGCTTCTTTTGACGGCGCAGATATTTCTCTGCCCGTGGAAGTTGAAAATTTAGAAAAAAGTTTTAAAGAGCAGGAAGGAAAATTAAATGCAGTAAAGTCTGTAATTATCCAAAGTCAAAATCAACAAGACTATATCAATGCTCAACTTGACGAAATTGACATCAAAACGGATTCTCTCTTAAAAGAAAGGGAGCAAATTACAGACAGGCATATATATTTGCAGACGGAAATTGCCGCTTTGGAAAGGCTTATATCCCGTTTAGGGAGCGAGACTGAACCTTCCAACAATGAAATCGCCTCTATCAAAAGCGAAATAGATAGGATTAAAGCCGAAATAGACCTTAATAATCTGCAAAAAGATAAATTAGATAAAACAATACAAGACAGCATTGCCGAAATAGGACTGTTGGAAAACGAACTTGATTCCATAAAAGAAAAAATTATCTCAAATGAATCAAAGATTGAAACTCTAAAAGATTATGATAAAAAAGACCCGATACGCTCGGCTATAAGAAATGTAATCAATCTCTCTATGGCAAGAGGACCTATCAGCGCTTTGATAACGGCGCAGCCCGGCAAGGAAGAAATTGCCGCCGCCGCATTAGGAGAAAAATTAAATTATCTGATATGCGCCAATGCGGCAGACGCTGAAAAAGCGATTGCATTTTTAGAAGAAAACGATCTCCCGCGTCTGTCTTTTATAATAGCCGATAGAGCGGAGGCATTATTTTCAAATCAAACTTTGTCTATGCCCGCAGATTCTTTTGAATTGACAAAAATTTTAAATTTCAAAGAAGAAGATGAAAAAATAATCCGTTTTGTATGCGCGGGCGCAATAGTTGCAAACAATAAAATTTATTCTCAAGCGCTTGTCCAAGGCGGCGGGAAAACGCTAGGCGCTGACACAGTTTTGATTGAAGAGAGAATAAACAGAGCCGAAGAAGAAAATGAAAAATTGAATTCTTCCCTTGAACCGCTTAAAGAGCGCATAGACAGTCTGCAAGTTTCAATGACTGACATTAAAATTGAAAGAGATAAACTTTTTAACGAAACAATCAAATTAGGAGCGCAAATAGACGCTAAAAATTCTCTGCTGGACGAGAAATTCGGCGATATAAAAGTGGCAGCCGAAGAAATAGACAAGCATAAAGGCGAATTGCAGTCTGCTCAAAGCGAATTCGGCATTTTAGACGCCAAATTGGATTTAATAGAAAGCGAATTGCTGAAACTTTCAGAAGCAGAAAACGATTGGGAAAATCAATTAAATGCCGTTGAAGATTCAATTGAAAACTCAAGCGCCGAAGAAGATGAACTGACCGCTTCATTTATGCGCGCCCGCAGCGCTTTTGACATAAAGTCGGCTCAATTAAACAATGAAAAACAGGGACGTCAATATTTAGAGGACAATATCGCAAATATCAATCAGCAGATTGAAAACGGTCAAAAGAAGTTTGAGGAAAATACAGTCCGAATTGCCGAGATACGCGAAACGCAGGAAAACGAAACTGTCAAAATACAAGATTTTTACGAGCAGAAAGCGCAGTTGGAATCGCAAGTCAGAGAGGCTATAGGCGAAAAAGAAAAGATTCAAAGAGATATTGACGCAAAAGAAGAATCTTACGGCAAGATGGCGGATGCGGCTGCGGATTTAGCCGAGGATATAGGTATTATTCAAACAAATATTAAAAATTTTGAGTTTCAGCGCGCTAATTTGACGGCGCGCCTTCTTGAATCATATGGGAAAAAATATGAGGAAATAAGAGATGAATTTATAAATATTGAGGCTGACCAAGACGAGATAAACAGAATAAAAAGAAAAATAGAAAGTCTCGGGGATATAAACTACGGCGCTCAAAAAGAATACGAAGAGTTGGAACAAAGGAGAGATTTTTACGATTCTCAAAGGCAAGATTTGCTTAAATCAAAAGAGGATTTGCTTGAAGCCGTAAGAAAACTAAATCATATGACTGTGTCTAATTTTCAGCAGACTTTCGGCATAGTCAGAGAGCATTTCAAAACAGTTTACAGAAAACTTTTCGGAGGAGGAGAGGCTGATTTAATTTTAACCGATGAGGAAAATTTGTTGGAGAGCGGCATAGATATTTTCGCCCAGCCTCCGGGCAAGAAACTTATAAATATATCGCTCTATTCAGGCGGGGAAAAAGCCTTGACGGCAATAGCGTTGCTGTTTGCTTTTTTTATGATTAAGCCGTCTCCTTTTTGCATTTTAGACGAAGTTGACGGACCATTAGACGATGCAAATTTAGGGCGGCTGCTCGGAATGCTGAAAGATTTCGCTCAAAACACTCAGTTTCTAATGATAACCCATCACAAAAGAACTATGGAAGCAGCCGACATTCTGCACGGAGTGACTATGGAAGAGCAAGGAGTGTCAAAAATCATTTCGCATAAAATAAAACAAGTTGAGCAGGAAGCATAAAAATCAATGCCGCTCCCGCGCGCAAACAGGTTTTTTGTTAACTATTATTCTCTTTTACATTAAAAGTTAAAGATTAAAAGTTAAAAATTGTTGAAAAGATTTATAACGGAAAAAGCAGGTTTTGATTTTTCAAAACCTGCTTTTTCTAAATTTTGCGTATTTGCAGCAGGCAAAATCTAAAAGAGGATAAAATGGGAATGTCAGTAATAAGTCACCTTGAAGAATTGAGACGCCGCCTGTTCTTTTGTCTTGTCTGCATTTTTGTCTTTTCATCTCTATCTTTGCTTTTTACAGAGCAAATCTTGTCTTTTTTGAAAGCGCCTTCAAAAGATTTAATCAAAACTTTTTTGATTTTAAAGCCTATTGAATCCGTGTCAATTTATATCAAAACGGCGCTTTTTAGCGGGCTGTTTTTCAGCGCTCCTTTTGTTTTCTTTCAAATTTTTAAATTTATATCTCCCGCTTTAGAAAACGGCGCAAATAAAAATTTTGCGCTAAAAGCCCTCTTTATATCTTTTGTTTTATTTTTAGCGGGCATAGTTTTTATATATTTTGCCGTCTTGCCGCGCGCTCTTTCTTTTTTAATCTCTCTGTCTTACGGGCTGTCCGATTCTTCTGTTTCAATAACGCTGTCTTCTTATATTTCTTTTGTCGTCTCTCTTCTTTTTTGCGGCGGTTTAATTTTTCAAATACCCGTTATGTCTTTTTTTCTCACAAAAGCCGGCGTTTTGACGCCGTCTTTTTTAACGTCTAAACGGAAAGAGGCTTATTTTGCCTTAATTGTTTTTGCCGCAATTATCACTCCAACTACCGATGTTTTCAGTTTAACGCTTTTTGCCGTCCCTATAATAATTCTATACGAAATAGGCGCGGTGTTTTCTAAAGCCGCTTATAAAAGTCAAATAAAACAAATAGGAGAAATTTATGAAAAACAAAGAGAATGATTTTTTAGGCAAGACAAATGAATTGTTTTCAAAAGAAATGACGCGCAAGACTTTTTTAAAAACTTTAGCGGCGCTTTCCGCTCTTTTGGCTCTGCCGTCAAAAAAAGCGGGAGAAGTTTTCGCTCAAAATACAGATAGTTTAAATGAGAGAAATAAAAGAAATTCCGTTACAGATATTGATTTGAGCGCAGTGACGGGGAACAGCCCTGCCGCAAATACAAGGCGGGCATTAGAACTTTTAGGAGGCATTAGCCGATTTGTAAAGAAAGGCGATATTGTCTCTATAAAACCCAATATCTCTTGGAATTTGCCGCCGCAATACGGCGCAAATACCAACCCTGAAACAGTAAGCGAGACGGTAAAGATGTGCTTTGAAAGCGGCGCAAAAGAAGTAAAAGTTTTTGACAATACCTTAAATGAGAGAAAGTCTTGCTATGAAAATTCAGGCATAGCCTCTGCCGCAAAAAAAGCGGGCGCAAATGTTTTTTATACGGATAATTGGCGTTTTGCTCCTGCAAAATTTAAAGATTCAAAAGCAGTATTGCAGGATTTCTTATTTGTCAAAGACGCGGTCTCTTGCGATGTTTTAATAAGTATTCCCGCGGCAAAACATCACGGTCAGGCTCGTCTGTCTTTGGGTTTAAAAAATCTCATAGGGCTTGTAGGCGGCAATAGAGGACAACTCCATTGGCATTTAGACGAGTCTATTTATGAATTAAATGATTTTTTCAAGCCTGACTTATATATTATTGACGCTACTAGGACTATTACCGCTCACGGACCGCGAGGCGGCGATTTAAAAGACGTAGCCGTCCAAAACACTATAGCCGTTTCTGCAGACGGAGTTTTAGCCGACAGTTACAGCGCTAAAACTTTTTTCAATTTATCTTATACGGCTGTCCCTCATATAGCGCTGTGCGCTCAAAAAGGATTGGGGAAGGTTTTCAGCGCAAATTCAAAAATAAAAACAGAGAAAATCTAAATGATAAGTTTTCAAATACTTTCAAGCGGCTCTAATGGAAATATGGCTGTTGTGCGGACAGAACAGGCGGATATTTTGATAGATTGCGGGCGCAATTCCTCTTTTATGAAAAAGAATTTTGAAGAGTTAAATATAGACCCAAGCGGTATAGACGGCGCTTTAATCACTCACGCCCACACAGACCACATAAACGCCTCTTCTCTGCGCTTTTTAGACGATTTCGGCATTCCTATATATTCAGGCTCTGATATTTTCGGCGACATTCTTGAACGTTTCGGAGAAGACTCTATACAGTTTGAAAATATAAAAGTTTTAGACCAACGCTTTGTAAAAAAAATAAAAGACATTTCTGTGGATTTTTTTTACGCCTATCATAGCGATGAAAAAGTTTCAGCAACTTTAGGTTTTTGCCTTGAATGTTTTGACAATGGACGCAAATACAAAATAGGCTATTTGACTGACACGGGCAAAGTTTGCAAAAGGATAATTGCAAAACTTGCCGACTGCAATATCTTGGCTATTGAGGCAAATTACGACGAGGGGATGCTTTCCGGGAGTTTTAGACCGCAAAAAAATAAGGATTGGATTTTAAGCGGTTGCGGGCATTTGTCAAATACGGATTCCGCAAAAGCCATAGCGGATATAAAAAAATCCTCCTCCGCTTCAGACAGTTTGAAATATGTTTTTTTATCGCATATAAGCGAAGAACACAATACGCCGGAATTATCTCTGCGGACTGTAAGAGACGAACTTAAAAGAGCGGGCGCAGGCAATATCAATTTATTTGCCGCAAGCAGAGATATGCGTTCAAAAAAAATAATAATCGGCTGCCGAAATACGAGGCAATAGCCGTCAAAGAGATGCAAAAGTTTAATTGAAATTTAAAGCGCTGTTGCTGATACAATTGATAAAAGATATTCAAAACCATTAAAATATAGATGCAGGAATTCAAATAGGAGGAATAAGATGACAATAAAAGAAAAAGTAGAGAAGGTTTTAGACGGAGTCCGTCCCGGTCTGCAAGCAGACGGCGGCGATGTGGAATTGGTAAATGTGGACGGAGATGGCATAGTTCAGGTTAGGCTCACAGGCGCTTGCGGCTCTTGCCCTATGGCGGCTATGACTTTGCAATACAGCGTAACTAATGCTTTAAAAGAGGCTATTCCGGAAATAAAAGAGGTTCAAGCGGTATAAATTATGCTGATAGGCGTTATATCTGATACGCATAATCATTTAGACTGCATAAATAAAGCGATAGTTGAATTTAATCTCCGCAATGTGAATTTAGTTTTGCATTGCGGGGATATTTCTTTGCCAAAATATGCCGCTGAATTTTCAAAATTGAAATGCGGTTTCAAAGCGGTTTTTGGAAACAATGACATCTATCAGGCGGATTTAGAAAATACAATTTTACGCTTCGGCATAATAAAAAGAGAGCCTTTCTCTTTTAAAATTCAAAACAAAACATTTCTCTTATCCCATCATTTAAACGCCTCTTCTAATGACAATGCAGTATATGACTATATTTTATCAGGGCATACTCATCAGCCGAGAATAATTAAAACAAAGACAACAGTATTTTTAAACCCGGGCGAGGCTTGCGGTTGGCGTTATGGAAAAAAGACAGCCGCTATTATAGATTTAGACGCAAATAGAGAAGAAATTTTTGAATTGTGAATTTACCTGTTTTCAATTCCGCAATTTTTAACTTGCTATAATTTTTGATATGGATTTCTTATTGGATTTTTTACCAATCAGCGCGAGAAATGTTTTTTCAACAATCCTTGCCGTTTTATATATTTGCCTATCCGCCGGAGCGGCTATTCACATCTTGCTTTATAAAAACGATGTCAAAGGTTCTATAGGATGGCTGGCTCTCGTCTTTTTCTCCCCTTTTTTAGGCGTAATAGCCTATATCATTTTTGGAATAAATAGAGTCCGCCGCAAAGCGGCGCGTTTGCGCAAGAGGCAAGATAACAGCATTCCGTCTTATTTTGAAATACAAAATCTTTATTCAAATGAAAGAGTAAATCAATTTATAACTTTTGGGCGCAAAGTTTATTATCAAGAATTGACTTTTAAAAACAGCATAGAGCATCTGATAAACGGAACGCAAGCCTATCCTGCAATGCTTGCCGCCATAAAAAGCGCTAGGCAAGAAGTGATAATAGAGAGTTATATTTTTGACGTAGACGGCGAAACTGATAAATTTATAGAGGCTTTTAAAATTGCGCTTTCAAACGGGGCAAAGGTTAGGGTTTTAATAGACGGCATAGGCTCTATGAATATTTTTAGAAGGACTATTGAAAAAACTTTGAAGTCTATCAAAGGTTTAGAATACGCTGTTTTTTTGCCTCCCAATATCCCAATAGCATTTCCTTTTTTAAATCTGAGAAATCACAGAAAACTTATGGTAATAGACGGGCAAACCGCTTTTTTCGGCGGAATGAATTTGTCAAAAGACAATACTCTTGTAGAGGATAAAAAAAGAGGAGTTTTAGACATCACTTTTAAAATAGAAGGTCCTGTAATAGAGCAAATTTCTCAAATGTTTGAGGAGGATTGGGAATTCGCTTCGGGCAAGCAAATAGACGCCGTTCCCTATCAAGAGCGGCAAAGTCACAACGGAAATTTCTGCTCAAGAATAGTTCCCGCGGGACCCGACACTGCCGTAAATGAAATAGAATTGATGGTATGCGGCGGCATAAATTTCGCATCAAAAAAAATCACAGTTTTGACCCCTTATTTTTTGCCCGAAGACAATATCTTGACCGCGCTTGAAATGGCGGCAATGAGGGGAGTAGATGTTGAAATTATATTGCCGCAAAGAAGCGACCACTTAATTATGCGCTGGGCTGAAAAACCAAATTTTTTAAGGCTTATAGCCAAAGGCGTAAGAATTTATAGGACGCCGCGCCCTTTTGACCACAGCAAATTATTTATAGTTGATAATTTTTGGTCTTTTGTAGGTTCGGCAAATTGGGATGTCAGAAGTTTTAAATTGCATTTTGAGGCTAATATGGAAGTTTTTAGCGAAGAATTTGCAGAAAAATTATCCGCTATAGCCGAAGAGAAAAAGAGTCGCGCTCATCTGGTCTCTTTAAGCGAATGCTTAAATATAAATATCTTTAAGAAAATGAGAAATAATTTGTTTAGGCTGATTACGCCGTATTATTGATAGAGTTGAAAATTAGCGGCAAAAGGCGCGGCAAGGAGTTAAAAATGTTTACAGGAATAATAGAGGATTTAGGAGAGGTGCAATCTATAAGCGCGGGACGGCTTTGCATTTTGACTTCTCTTTCAGATATTAAAATAGGAGACAGCGTTTCCGTCTGCGGAGTTTGTCTTACAGCGGTATCTGTAAAAAACGGCGAAATTGCTTTTGATTACAGTCCGCTCACCGATAAATTGACAACTTTGTCTGAACTTAAAACAGGCTCAAAAGTAAATTTGGAACGCGCTTTAACTTTGTCTTCTCGTCTTGGCGGGCATATAATTTTAGGGCATATAGAAGGAAAGGCGCGGATAGAAAAAATTGAAAAAACAGACAGATTTTTCAAAGTTATTTTTTCTTGCGGCGGCGAAATTCTTAAATACTGTTCCGATAAAGGCTCAATAGCGGCAGATGGAATATCTCTTACGGTTTCAAAAGTTTTAAACGGGGGATTTGAGGTCTTTATAATTCCTCAAACTTTTGAAAATACAAATATGCATCTAAAAAGAACGGGCGGTTTTGTAAACATTGAAAGCGATGTTTTGATTAAATATTTAGAAAGATTGCTTGTATGCGGGCAAATAGAACACAGAAGCATAGACGGAAAGTCCGCTTTATCAAAAAGCGGCGTCTTTGAAAAAGACGAAGAATCGGGCGCTTCTTTAATGGATGCGCTTAAAAATAACGGGTTTATTTAAAATGAAAAGAAAAATTTTTACAGATATTGAAGATGCTTTAAAAGATATTAAGGCGGGCAAGTTGATAATAATCGTTGACAGCCCTGACAGAGAAAATGAAGGCGACCTCTTTTGCGCCGCCTCAAAAATTACGGCTGATAAAATCAATTTTATGGCGGCATTCGGGCGCGGGCTTATATGCGTTCCGATGAAATCCGAAAGATTAGACGAGTTGGGAATTTCCGATATGATAAAAGACAATAGAGAAAAATTGAGATGCGCTTTTTCTATTTCAGTTGATTATAGAAACGGGACGACTACGGGAATATCGGCTTTTGACAGAGCGCTGACAGTTCAAAAATTGGCAGATAAAAAATCTAAAGCCTTTGATTTCTTAAGCCCTGGTCATATTTTTCCTCTGCGCGCTAAAAACGGCGGCGTTTTAGAAAGGCAAGGGCATACTGAGGCGGCGGTTGATTTGTCTAAACTTGCGGGTTTATATCCCGCGGGAGTTATTTGTGAAATAATGAGAGATGACGGCAAGATGGCAAAAATGCCTGACCTCATAAAATTTGCAAAACGTCATAATTTAAAAATCATATCTGTTGAAAGTTTAGTTGAATACCGCAAGAAAAATGAAAATATAGTTAAAGAAATTGTCAGGGCGGATTTGCCGACCCTTTACGGCTCTTTTAAAATAGCGCTCTTTGAAGATATTTTCGGGGGAGAAAGCCACATTGCCTTAATAAAAGGAGATGTGAAAGGCAAAGAAAATGTTTTGACGAGGCTTCATTCTGCTTGCGAGACGGGGGATATTTTTCATTCAGTTAGATGCGATTGCGGACGTCAATTAGAAATCGCTATGAAAGAGATAGAAAAAGCGGGACGCGGGATTATTTTATATTTGCCTCAAGAAGGACGCGGCATAGGTTTGGCGAATAAATTGAAAGCCTATAATTTGCAAAGCGGCGGATTAGATACGGTAGATGCGAATTTAAAACTCGGCTTTGCCGCAGATTTAAGGGATTATGCCGCAGGCGCTTGCATTTTGCGGCTGTTGAAAGTCAAAAGCGCAGTTTTGATGACTAATAATCCTAAAAAAATAGAGGGACTTGCAAAATACAATGTGAAAGTTTCAAGAAGAGCGCAGATAGAAATTGAGCCTGTAAAAAGCAATGAAAAATATCTGAAAACAAAAAAATACAGAATGGGGCATATTTTAGAGAAGGTCTAAACGCAATTAAAAAATTGAGAGTTAAATAAAAAGCGGCGCAAAATTGAAAAACTATTAAGACGATACGGCGGGAATTTTGTTCCGCATCTGATATTTTGAAGGTATCAGTTAAATTCAAAAGTTGGAGGAGAATACGTGCGTAAAAATTTAGATATTTGTTTTTTTATTGTCTTTTGTATCGCCGTCGCTATTGTTTGCGCTTTCACAGCCTATCATTTTTTCACTCCTGCCAAACCGGGCGCCGCCGTCATTTCAAGCCTCTTTGCCCTTATGTCTATTTTTGTCTGCGCTGTTGCAGGTTTTATTTATTTTAAATATGAAAAACTCTCAATACAGAAAATTTTTGCAATTTTCTTTATTCTCTTTGGGCTTTTATACGCTTTCATAATTCCAATGTTCGGCAATAATGACGAGCCTAATCATTGGCGCAGAATTCTACAGATAAAAGAAGGACATATTTTTGCCGATGTCTCTGCAGAAAATCCATCGCAACTTGGCGGTTTTCTGCCGTCTAATGCCGTCCCGCGCATTAGAGGAATATCTGATTTATTTATAAAACTTGATTTTGAAAATAGGCAGTGGAATGAATTTTCAAATACTGCGGCTTATTTTCCAATCAGTTATATTTTTCAAATGCCCGGCATTATCGCTGTTTCTTTATTTAGCAAGATGACTTTTTTGCAAGCGTATACGGGGCGTCTCTCGTCTTTATTTTTTTCATTTATCTTGTGTCTTTTTATGATAAAGCAAATTCCTTTTAAAAAGAAAACGCTTTTTGCGCTTTTTTCAACTCCTGTATTTTTACAACAATCCGCCGCTTTATGCGCCGACATTTCTATAATTTTAACAGCCTTTTTAATCTCTGTTTTTGTAATCATCTGCTATCAAGACGAGTTTAAACAAATCTCAAAAAAGCATTTAGCGCTTTTTGCCGTTTTATCTCTGTCTATCAGTTTAGTTAAGACAGTCTATTTGCCGATAATGCTTTTATTTCTCGCCATTCCTTTTTCTAAACACAAAAAAACAAAAAATTTTATCGTCTTTTTTGCGGCATTATTTATTGTCTGTCTGTTTTTAGCTTTGACTTGGACAATCGGCGCCGGCGCATTCTACACTCAAGATAATTTTTCCCGTTCATATGCTTTATCGCATTCCGTTTATGCAATTTATCTCCTCGCGCGAAATCTTATATTTACTATTCCTGAAACAATATACGAAACTTTTGGCGGCGCTATCGCCTTCGGCGTTTCAGGACAATCGTCTTTTAGCCCGATTTTGGCTTTTGTTTACGCTTTTTATTTTATTGTTTTGATTTTATGCGATGATTTTTACAAACCGAATAAACTTTTGAGCGCATTTAGCGCGGTAATAATAATAGCCGTATCATTTGCCGTCACAGCCGCTATTTTGATAGGCGGCGACTTTTTTAAAATAGTTTTTGAACGCGGATATTTAGGAATGCACGCTAGATATTTATACCCCATTGCCTTTTTAGCAGTTTTATTGATAAGCGGCATTTATAAAATACATCTAAATATAGACAAAGAAATTGTTTTCAAAAATTTTCTTTTGCTTGCCGCTTTTATGCATTTAGCGGTTTTTTCATCTGTAATTATATTTTTCAGCAAATATCTTTTGATATAAAAATAAAACAAAGAGGATTTATTTTATGAGCGGTAAAGAAATTAAAAAAGACATATTTCCTAAAAGCATTCCAGCATTAAACGAAGTTGAGAAATCTATTAGAGAGCAATGGGCGCAGTTTTGGCTTGAAAATATAACAAGTCAAAGGGGCGGCGGCATAATTGAAAATTTTAATCATAAAGAGCCTTTAAAATCTTTCAGGGAACTTATAAGCGG